>JAXHUA010000119.1:0-3882 GCA_034189695.1 Chloroflexota bacterium
TTGACGCAAACGCCGCAGATGTACGACAACTGGCCCGGTGAGGCGGTGTTGATGACGACGGGGAACACCACTGCTGAGGCGGAGTACTGGGCCGTGATCGCCGGCGTCAGTGACTATGCTCCAGGGTCAGGCCTTCAGGACTTGCAGTATACGGACGACGATGCGTACGACATGCGTGACGCTCTGCTGGAGGGCTCCAACTGGCACAGCAGCCACATCACCATGCTTATAGACGAAGGAGCAAGCAAGGGCGATATCCAGCAGGCCATTGAGGACATGGGCAACGCGGGAGAGCCCGACGACGTATTCCTTTTCTATTTCTCCGGGCATGGCGGCACGGTCAAGGACATGCTTCCCTTCGATGAGACGGATGAACTCGATGAAATCCTCTGCCCGTACGACTTCAATCCAGATGACCCTGAGAGTGCGATAAACGACGACGAGTTGGGCAACTGGCTGGCGGCCCTGCCGGGAGAGCCGGTGCTGGTGGCACTGGACACATGCCATAGCGGCGGCATGATCAGACAGGGCGTGGTGCAATCGAAGGGAATTGGCGAGGGAAGCGCGGCAGGTCAAGGGGACGGATTTGCCCGGGACCTGTACGGTGTCATAGACGGCGTGGTGGTGACCGCGTGCGACGATGCGGAGGCGTCATACGAGGACCCGATACTCCAGAATGGAGTGTTCACCTACTACCTCGTCGAGGGGCTCAATGGTGCGGCGGATGCGAATGGTGATGACCAGATATCCATGGAAGAGGCTTTCAACTACGCGTACTGGCGCGTCACAGGTTACGCGCCGCCCTTCTCGTTCGTCATAACGATCAAGCTGGACGCAGTGGGAGTCACCCAATGAAGAGACCAACACCGTTTCAATGGCTTCTTGTATTCGTAGCGGCAGGGCTCGTGGGGCTGAGCGTGTACATGGTGGTTCTGACAGTGCAGCACGCGAGCGCAGCGGCAGACGTCGAGGACCAGATAACATCTGTGGAATCAGAGATAATCAAAGTGAGCGGCCAGTACGACGTGCAGGCACTCCAGGCTGAACTGGACCAGCTTGAAGACCAGATGGAGGAATCTCAATTCCCAGGGACAGACGACGTGGAGAACATCGAGGTGCTGGACCTGATAATCAGCGCGGAGCACAACGCCACCATCCAGGTGGAAAGCTTCGTTCCGGACACGCCGGTGGTGGTCTTCCTGAACGGAAGTGAGATCGAGTACAAGGCCTACCCCTATGATGTGTCGGTCAGCGCTGCGGGAATACCGCAGTTGTACGCATTCCTGGACGAGGTGGAGACCAATGCTCCATACCAGACGCTGGTTATCGACGACGTTCAACTCGAGTACTACCCTGCCACCGAAGAGGAACCGCCGTACTGGATAATGGAGTGTGATGTCATCGTGTACGCCCGCATGTAGGCAACTGAGGGGGATCTGGCTTGTTCACGAAACGCGTTGTATCCATAAGCATAGATGGAACCTGTGTGCGCGTACTCAGCGCCAGCGGGGATTCCGTGGAGAAATGGGACAGTATTCCATTTCCATCTCACTTCGTCGCCAGTGGCGGCATTGCCGACCCCACCGGGCTGGGACGTATCATCAGGGATGGCCTGGCGGAGCGGAAGCTCTCGGGGGGCAAAGTCGTCTGTGCCCACTCTGCGGCTGACAGCGTGGCAAGGGTCCTGAGGCTCCCGCGGGTGGATGCACGTCAATTGCCGGATATCGTCAACCGAGAAGCGAGGCGCGTCACCAGCGGCTCGGTGGACAGCAACTACGTACACTGGCAAGCACTACCACCGAGGAACGGCTCGCAGCGCGTGTGCATGGTTGTGGTTCCAAAGAGGCCGTTGGCGGTTCTTCTGAAGACGTTCCAGGTTGCCGGGATCAAGCCCAGTTTCGTCGATCTGAAACCGATGGCGCTCATCAGAGCCGTCAACAAGAGAACGGCCATCATAGCCAACGGCGAGAACACCAGCGTGGATATGACCATAGTCGTCGATGACCTGCCCGCAGTGATACGAAGCGTGTTCATCGGCACCGATATGCCCTCACCTGACTACCCCGTGGACCGGATAGGGGACGAACTGCTCAAGAGCCTGACGGCATACGCGGATAGTCAGCGGGAAAGACCTTTGCCCTCAAAAATGCCGGTCTACCTCACCGGCGGCGTGGGGGGTGGCATGGCGGCCGCCCTCAACGTGACCACGTTGACGGGGCGGTCAATAGGCAAGATCAACCCGCCGTTGCGCTGTCCTCCAGACCTGCCTGTAGCGGAATACGCGGTCAACATCGGGCTCATCCTCAGGACGCTATGACCCTCGTTGTTCTGTTTGCCCTTCTCGGTCTGGCAGTGGGCAGCTTCCTCAATGTATGCTGCGACCGTCTTCCGGTACGCCGGTCGATCGTGAGCCCTGCCTCCCACTGTGACTCCTGCGGGCGCCGGCTTGGGGTTGGAGACCTGGTTCCAGTGCTCAGCTACGTCTGGCTGCGCGGCCACTGCCGCCAGTGCAAAGCCAGGATTCCGCTGCGACAGCCTGTCGTGGAGCTGGTGACAGCGACTCTGTTCGGCCTGCTGGCGTGGAGATTCGGGCTCAGTCTTCAGCTCGGCATGGCCGCGGTCTATGCATGCGTCTTCCTCATCGTGTTCGTCACCGACCTCGAGCACGGGCTCATTCTCGACGTGGTCACCTACCCGGCCATGGGGCTGGCCTTTCTGTTCTCGTTCTTGTGGCCGCATACCGGATGGCCCAGCACAGGCGTACTCAGTGCTCTCCTCGGTGGAGCAGTCGGTTTTGCCCTGTTGCTTATGCCATACCTGCTGTCCCGCGAGGGAATGGGGGGTGGTGACGTGAAGCTCGCGGCGCTCATCGGCCTGGCGACAGGTTTCCCTCTCGTTGTCCTGGCGCTGGCGATGGCCATCCTGGCGGCAGGTCTCCTGGCTATCGTTCTGCTGTTGTCACGGCGGAAGACCCGCAAGCAGACCGTCCCCTTCGGCCCGTTCCTGGCAGCGGCGGCGATGCTCACGCTGGTTTACGGGGGTGAGATATCCGCGTGGCTGGTGAGTATGGTCTAGCCATGAAGCAGTGTGAGACATCCGCTGCCAGAAGGCCCATCGGTAGAGCCCTCACCGGCTGCCTTCCCGCCCCCTGGTTGACTGATACGCCGAACCCCTGGCGCTCAGCATCTTTGGCACACTGTCCTTTCGCGAGAGTCGCTTTGCGTGAATCGTCAAACCACGATAGTCAGCAACAGACATATGCAGGTAGTACATATACGATATAGTGATTACTAGCGTACAGTAGTGGTATAATAGCTGTTCTATTGACAAAGGATGTTTAACATGATATAATACCCCCTGGTTCGCCTAAACCGTCCTTAGCAATACCTCAGTCAGTATGAGTGACCGAGGTAGGCCATAGGGGTATTTACTGAGACGGACAACGGCTGGAAAGACGAACTAGAGAGGAGGTGACGAAGAATGATGAGCGTGTTGAGGCGATTCAAGGAGATGGGGCCCAGGAAGGTGGGTGGCGAGCGGGGTTTCACCCTGATTGAGATGTTGATCGTGATGGTCATCATCGCCATCCTGCTGGGTGGCGTGATCTACGCCATTGGAGGCTTCGGCGGCGGCGCGCAGGCTACCAGCTACGACCTGCACAAGAGCACCCTGCAGAACGCGTGCATGGACTACTGGGTGGCCCACGACTACAACTACCCGGTTTTTGGCACCAATGTGACAATTGGCGACCAGACGGACTGCTACATGATCGACTTATGCGAGCTGGCTACCCTGGGCTACTTCGAGGGCGGTTCTGTTCCCTCTTCTGCGTGGTATGATAATGGAAGCACTGACAACTGCAGCAACGGCAGTTGTGATTGC
>JAXHUA010000012.1:0-7956 GCA_034189695.1 Chloroflexota bacterium
GGTGCCTACCAGGGAGCTATCCCTGACGACTGCTACCACGAGCCGTACATGCCAATGGAGGAACTGAGCCGCGAGATGGCGGGCATGACCTTCTTCGGCTGTTGGGAAGAGGACCGGCTGGTAGGTGTGATGGGGTTTCAGCCGGTCAAGGACGTGACGCTGATAAGGCATGCCTATGTTCTGCCAGAGTATCAGCGAAAGGGTATTGGCGCGAGGCTTCTCGACCACCTGAGAAGTCTCACCGGCACGCAGCGCTTGCTTGTGGGGACGTGGGCCGATGCCCGCTGGGCGCTCGATTTCTACCAGAAGCACGGGTTCAGTCTCATGTCCGACAAAGACGGACTGCTGCGGACCTACTGGGATATACCGGACCGCCAGGTCGAAACGTCGGTCGTTCTGGGCACTGAGCTGCGCGACTAGCTGGCGAGCGCGGTGTGAAGGGCGCACTTCGAGGCATCCTCTGCTGCTGAAGGCCCCTCTTCCAGGAGCGTTTCACGGCTCGACAACCCGGGACGACCGGTGTACCATTGGGCTATCCGCCAGATGAGAGAACTGCTCGTCCCGCAAGCTGTAATCGTGAAATCTGTTGTCCGTCCTTCCCGTATCCCCTCTCCAAGAACGCCGGCGCTGGTGAAAGAGGCCGCCAGCATTCATCGGGGCGTTCCCGCTGTCGGTGGAGGTGTTACCTGATGTTCCGTATCGAGGTGGCAGTGAATCCCAGTTATCCTGATGCCCGGGGCGAAGGCCTTTGTCGGGATATCGGCGACCTGGGCATCACCAGTGTCGAGAAGGCCAGGGTGAACGACGTGTACCTGCTGGAGGGGAACATCGCCGAGGCGGAGCTGGAAGCGATATGCAGGGAACTCCTCGTTGATCCCGTGTTTGAGGATTTCTCGTACGGCCGTTCGCTGGTCGCCGGGGGGCACGATGACAGACTGCATGTGGTTGAGGTGGCCTACAATCCCGGCGTGATGGACCCGGTGGAGGACAGTGTCAAGAAGGGGATTACCGACTTGGGCATAACCAGTGTCGAATCGGTCAAGACGGCCAAGAGGTACTACCTCTGGGGCGACATCGCTCGAAGTATGCTTGATTCCATCTGCGAGAAGCTGCTTGTCAATAGTGTTGTCCAACACGTGGTCACCGAGCATGAAAGGGTGGCGCTGCCCCCGGCCAAGTACGAATTCAACCTGGCGGTCATCGACTTGAATGCCATGAGCGACGGGGAACTGATGGAACTCAGTGAGGGCAGATTGTGGCTGGACCTGCATGAGATGAAGCAGATACAGGACTACTACCTCAAGCTGGGCCGCAATCCGACTGATGTCGAACTCGAGACACTGGCGCAAACCTGGTCTGAGCACTGCAAGCACAAGACCTTCAGGAGCAGGATCAGGTTCGGGGACGTGGTGGTGAACAATCTGCTCAAGAGTACCATCATGAAGGTAACCGGCGAACTGGACAGGCCCTGGTGCCTTTCGGTCTTTGTCGACAACGCCGGGGTGATCGACTTCGATGGCCAGTACGCGCTGTGCTTCAAGGTCGAGACCCATAACCATCCTTCGGCGGTGGAGCCCTATGGCGGTGCGTCCACTGGCCTGGGTGGTGTAATCCGAGACCCGCTGGGCACGGGCCTGGGGGCGAAGCCCATTCTGAACACGGACGTCTTCTGTTTCGGGCCACCCGACCTTCCCTACGAGAAGCTGCCCCCCGGGGCTTTGCACCCACGGCGCATCTTCAAGGGTGTTCGCGCCGGCGTGGCTGACTACGGCAATCGTCTGGGAATCCCGACGCTCAACGGGGCGGTGCTGTTCGACGAGCGCTACGTGGGTAACCCGCTGGTGTACTGCGGTACGGTGGGCCTGCTGCCGAAGAGCATGAGTCAGCAGGGCCGGCAGCAGCCCGGCGACCTGGTTGTCGTCGCGGGGGGAAGAACGGGCCGTGACGGCATCCACGGTGTGACGTTTGCTTCCGGGGCACTGACCAGGGAGTCCGAGGACATCTCGGCTGCGTCGGTCCAGATCGGCGACCCGATAACAGAGAAACGCATGATCGATGTGCTGTTGAAGGCGCGGGATCGGGGTCTCTACCGGCGAATAACCGATTGTGGTGGTGGCGGCCTCTCATCGGCCGTGGGGGAGATGGCGGCGGATACCGGTGTTCGAGTGTACCTGGAGCTCGTCCCGCTGAAGTACTCCGGGTTGTCCTATACGGAGATATGGATATCGGAGTCGCAGGAGCGCATGCTGCTGGCCGTCCCCCCAGACCGGGTGGATGAGTTGGTCGCGCTGTTCGCCAGTGAGGGTGTCGAAGCGACGGCCATCGGGGAGTTCACTGACAACCGCCGGCTTCAGTTGTTCTACGAGGGACATCTGGTGTGTGACCTCGACATGGGCTTCCTTCACGACGGACTGCCCCAGCCAGAGAGAGAGGCTGTGTGGGAGAAGCCGTGCCACGAGGAGCCGTCCTTCCCGGAGCCTGACGACCTTGGGGAGGACCTGCTGCGTATCCTTGGCTCACTCAACGTTTGCAGCAAGGAATGGGTGATACGGCAGTACGACCACGAGGTGCAGGGCGGCAGCGTGCTGAAGCCGCTGGTCGGCAGGGAAAGCGACGGTCCCGGCGATGCGGCCATAGTACGACCGGTGCTCGGTTCCGATCGGGGGGTCGTCGTCTCCAATGGCATCAATCCCAAGTATGGAGACATCGATCCGTACTGGATGGCTGCGTCGGCAATTGACGAGGCGCTGAGACAGGTGGTGGCCGTCGGCGCGGGTCTGGATAGGGTGGCGCTGCTGGACAATTTCAGTTGGGGCAATCCTGAGAAGCCCGACCGGCTGGGCGCATTGGTGCGGGCGGCACAGGCGTGCTACGACATCGCGCTGGCCTACGAGACGCCGTTCATTTCGGGCAAGGACAGCCTGTACAACGAGTATGAGGTAGAGGGAAGGACGATCTGCATTCCGCACACGCTTCTCATATCGGCTATGGCTGTCATGGACGATGTCAACCGGGGGGTGTCGATGGACTGCAAGGAGGCGGGCGACCTCGTCTACATCATCGGCACAACCTGGAATGAGTTGGGAGGGTCGCACTACTACGATATCCACGGTTTCGTTGGCAACAGGGTTCCCATGGTGGACCCGGTGGCTGGAAAGAGACTCATGGACAGGCTCAGCGCAGCCATGGAGGAGGGTCTGGTGAGGGCATGCCACGATTGCAGCGAGGGGGGCATCGGCGTGGCTGGGGCGGAGATGGCGTTCGCCGGCGGTCTGGGGATGTCGATTGACCTGGGACGGGTGCCGCTGGGGGAGCCAGCCGGTCGCAGCGATTTCGTTCTCTTCTCGGAGTCGAACACCCGTTTCCTGGCTGAGGTGGCGGAACAGGACAGACAGCGTTTCGAAGAGGTGATGAGGGGTGTGCAGTTCGCTCACGTCGGCGAGGTGAGGAAAGACGGTCTCTTCGAGGTGCGAGGCATCAAAGGCGACATTGTGGTGGCGGCTCCGATAGCCGAATTGAAGGAAGCCTGGCGCAGACCGCTTCGCTGGTAGGATTGTCTGATGATTGTGAAGGTACTCATCATGCAGGCCCCGGGCACGAACTGCGATGTGGAGACGGGGTTCGCGTTCGAACGGGCTGGAGCACATGTGGAGACGGGGCACATCAACGCGCTGTTGCGGGGTGAGATACTGCTGGCCGACTACCACATACTGGTCATCCCCGGCGGGTTCACCTACGGCGACGATATCTCGGCGGGCCGGATACTGGCAAACGAGATAAGGCTGAAGTTGGCGGGACATGTCCGCAGGTTCGTTGATGATGGGGGCCTTGTCCTGGGCATCTGCAATGGATTCCAGGTCATGGCGAAGGCGGGCATCCTGTCCGGCGCTTCAAATGGTGGTCCACCGGCGCTGAGCCTGGCGGGCAATGATTCGGGCAGGTTCGAGTGTCGCTGGGTCCATCTGAGCGTCAATCGTGATAGCCCGTGCATATTCACCCGCGGGCTGGAGAGCATGCATCTTCCCGTGGCCCACGGCGAGGGCAAGCTGGTCGCGGAGGCCGAGGTCCTTGAGAGACTGAACGTGGTACTGCACTACGCTGACGAGCATGGGGACATCAGGGCGGGCTATCCCCACAACCCGAATGGCTCGGCAGACAATATCGCCGGCGTCTGCGATGACTCGGGGCGGGTCTTCGCATTGATGCCGCATCCGGAGCGCTTTGTGCGATGGACGCAGCATCCCAGGTGGACCAGGGAGCGACGCAGGGAGCACGGCGATGGGTTCTTCATCTTCCGGAACGCGGTAGAATGGGTCAAGCACGGGTGAAGGAACGAGCGGGCTCCCGTGCTTGAGGGCCCGCCCGTCTATTCCACCAGATATGAGTTGTGCTAGCTCTCGAGCACCTGCATCGCCTCCTCGCGGTAGGCGTCCATCAGATAGGGTATGCCAGTGACCTTGGCGCATTCCTCGGTGAGCGACATCAGCTCACGCCGGCTGATCGCCGGCACGCTAAATCGCCTCGCGCCGGCCATAATCTGCTGAAGGCCTGTTCTGACCTTCTCGGCGTAGCTGTAGATGCCGAGAGCACCGAGAGGTATGCTCTTCATCTCATCGGGTCCAACGAGGTTCTTTACCTCTTCGTAGCAGACGAATATCTCTTCAGGCGTCGAGCCGAACTGGCCGACTGTGTTGGGGAGCTTGCCGTCTTCAAGCCACAGGGCGATGTTCTTGCCGACCATGCCCGGGATCATCAATGCGCGTCCCATGCATACCGCTCTGACGAAGGGTGCGCCGAGCGCCAGTGCCTTGAAGACACCGTCTTCGCTGCTGAAGCCGCCAGCGAAGGCCATGTCCGGCGGGCGCTCTCCTCTGGCGGCGAGCTTCTCGGCGAATTCGCGTGCCGCAGAGTGGAGATAGAGGCTGGGCACACCCCATTCCTCCATCATAGGCCACGGGCTCATGCCGGTGCCGCCTGGCGCACCGTCTACGGTGAGCAGGTCGATCCTGGCCTTGGAGCTCCATCTGATGGCCATCGCCAGCTCCCGGAGGCTGTAGGCCCCGGTCTTGAGTGTGACGCGTTTGAAGCCAATGTCCCTCAGATGCTGCACATGTTCACAGAACCCCTCCTCGCTGACGAAGCCCAGGCGGCTGTGGCGTTCGAATTCCTTGATGGCGCCACCCCGGAATGCTGCCTGGCTCACCGGGTCCTGAGGGTCGGGTGTCACGATGTACCCACGCTTCTGGAGCTCCAGCGCCCGCTCCAGCGTGTTGACCTTGACCTCGCCGCCGATGGACTTGGCTCCCTGCCCCCACTTCAGCTCGATGGTCTCCAGACCATGCTTTCTGTTCACGTATTCGGCCACACCGAGCCTGGCATCCTCCACGTTCATCTGCACCAGCAGCTCGCCGTATCCTCTGTGGTATCGCCGGTACGTCTCAATGCGACGGTCCATGTCGGGTGCTGAGACCACCTTGGCGTTGGAGTCAAGCTCGAGCTGGGGGTCCATTCCGCAGACGTTCTCTCCACAGACGATGGTGATGCCGCTGATTGCAGCGCCGATTGCGAAGTGCTCCCAGTTCTTCCTGGCAATCTCGGTAGAGCCCAGGGCGCCGGTGAACAGGGGCACCCGCATCCTGACCTTGACGTCCCAGCCGTACTCCGTCTCGGTGTTGACCTTGGGGAACGTGGCTGTGTCCGGGTCGCCGACCACACCGGGCGGGAGCCCCTCGGCGCCCATCGCATATCCCTGGATGTTGAAGTGTGAGTAGTCTACCGGGTAGTCTTTGTCGCCTCCGGCGGTGATCTCGCCGAACGGTCCAGGGTAGATGAGCTCCCTGCTGCGGAAAGTCGCTCTGAACACCTCACAGTTGCCGGTGCAGCCGTCAATGCACCGGGTGCAGATGCCGCTCATGGGCACCACACTTCTTGAGCGGTTTGTACTTCTTGTAGCCTCATTTGAGTTTGGTCGACGCAGGTTCATTGTGTCGCACTCCTTTTCTCCGGTTTCTCCTCGAAATGCCTACCCTTCATGGCCATCCCCGACCGTCGGCTGACATGCGCCAGGCTCATGGCGCGGTGATTCGGTCGGTGACGCCGTCTGTACGGTTCGAAAGACGGGCAGGGCGAATCATGACTATAGGATTGGCAGGTACCGCTTCAGTTCGTAGTCGGTCACCTGCGCACGGTACTGGTTCCACTCTATTTTCTTGTTGTTGATGAACGCTTCGAAGACGTGGTCGCCAAGGGCCTTCCGCACAAGTTCGCTCTGCTCAGTGAGACGTATAGCCTCCCAGAGACTGCCGGGCAGCGTGTCGATACCTCTTCGCTTCCTGTCCTCGTCGCCCATCTCATAGACATTCTCCTCTACAGGTTTCGAGACCTCATACTCTTTTTCGATCCCCTCCAGGCCGGCGGCGAGCATCACGCTGAAGGCGAGGTACGGATTGCAGGCGGGGTCAGGCGATCTGTACTCTATGCGGGTCGCCTTCTCCTTGCCGGGTTGATACTCGGGGACGCGTATGAGATCGGACCTGTTGCGGCGGGCCCACGTGACGTACACAGGCGCTTCGTAGCCTGGCACAAGGCGCTTGTAGGAGTTGACCCACTGGTTGGTGACAGACGTGATGTCTCGCGCGTGCTGAAGCAGACCGGCCACATAGCACCTGGCGCTCCTGGAAAGGTGATACGGGTCCTTCTCATCGAAGAAAACATTCCGCTCGCCCTTGAATAGTGATTGGTGAACGTGCATGCCGCTGCCGTTGATGCCGAATACGGGTTTGGGCATGAATGTCGCGTAGAAGCCGTGTTTCAGGGCCACGTGCTTGACTATTAGACGATACGTCATCACATTGTCGGCCATGGTCAGGGCGTCGGTGTATCTGATGTCAATCTCGTGCTGGCTGGCTGCGGACTCGTGGTGAAACAACTCGACCCCGATGCCCATCTGCTCCAGCGTGAGAACAGTCTCCGTTTTCAGGTTGGTGACAATGTCCTGCGGGATCATGTCGAAGTAGCCGCCTTGGTCCAGGAGTTCGGTCCCGTGCGAATCACGGAAGTAGAAGTACTCCAGTTCCGGCCCGACGAAGAACGTATACCCCATTGCCGCCGCCCGTTTCAGGTTCTTCTTGAGCACGTACCGGGGGTCACCCTCGAATGGGCCTCCGCCTGGCATGTGGATGTCGCAGAACATCCGGGCCACGGCGTTCTCCTCCTTGGGTCGCCACGCGACTAGCTGAAAGGTGGACGGGTCGGGCAATGCCACCATATCGCTTTCGTCGATGCGAGCGAAGCCCTCGATGGAGGAGCCATCGAACCCCATTCCGTTCTCCAGGGCGTTCTCGAGTTCCTCCACCGTAATGGCGAAGCTCTTGAGCGTTCCGAGGATATCAGTGAACCATAGCCTGACGAACTTGACGTTGTTGTCCGTGGCAGCCTTCAGCACGTACTCCTTCTGCGCGTCTCTGCTATCCATCATCATCTCAAACCATCCCTACTAGACTTCAATGTGTACCGCCTTATTCACCAACGAGGCTGAAAGTGCAGTGAAGTGCCGGAGCCCATTGCGCGCCAGCACTTGCACCACGACCCATAGCCTGTTCGAGCGCGGGACAGTAACGCGCAACGGCGTGCCTGCGTCTACTCCACCGCGCTAGCCTACCACAGGTATGCCTTTGCCTTTGAGGTACGACTTGGCCTCGGGAATCGATATCTCTCCGAAGTGGAATACAGAGGCGGCAAGAACCGCAGAGGCCTTGCCGACGGCCACCGCTTCGTACAGGTGTTCCAGTTTGCCGGCCCCACCGGAGGCGGTGACCGGTATTGATACGGCCTCAGCCACCGCTCTTGTCATCTCCAGGTCGTAGCCCTCCTTGGTGCCATCGGCATCCTTGCTGGTGAGCAGTATCTCACCAGCACCCAACTGCTCCACCCTCTTGGCCCACTCCACGATGTCGA
>JAXHUA010000120.1:0-14770 GCA_034189695.1 Chloroflexota bacterium
CGCCGTGGTGCGCCTGGGCGCACCGGCGCCGCAGGGGGAGCGCTGGCTGGCTCGCGGCATCGTCGACCGCATCGGCTCCCACAGCACCATCGACTTCTCCGCCGGGCACACGGCCCACGTGCGAGAGGCCGCCGCCGTGGCCGACCACGGTGAGGCCATCAACCGCGTGCTCGCCTGGCTCGACTCCTCGGGTGCTCTCGAAGGGCGCGGCCTTTCCGGCGTGGGGCACCGCGTGGTCCACGGCGGGAGCCGCTTCGTCGAGCCCACGCTGATAGACGAGCACGTGATTGACGCCATCGAGACGGCGGGGGAGCTGGCGCCGCTGCACAACAGGCCGGCGCTCAACGCTATCCGCGCCGCAAGGGCGATGGCCGGCACCGGCGTGCCGATGGTGGCGGTGTTCGACACCGCCTTCCACAACACCATGCCGCAAGCGGCCGCTCTCTACGCCATACCTCCCGAGCTGGCCAGCAGGCACCGCATACGTCGCTACGGCTTTCACGGCCTGGCACATCGCTACATGGCGGAACGCTACGCCGCCGCGACGTCCACGCCCGCCGCCACGACCCGGCTGGTGACCCTGCACCTGGGCAACGGCTGCTCCGCCACGGCCATCGAGGGAGGCCGCTCGGTGGATACGTCCATGGGCTTCACCCCGCTGGAGGGGCTGGTGATGGGCACGCGCTCGGGTGACATCGACCCATCGGTGCTCGGCTACCTGGCGCGAAGCGAAGGGGTGGACTTCGCGGAGGTGGAGGAATGGCTCAATACCAGGTCGGGCCTCCTTGGCCTGTCGGGACGTTCGCGGGACATGCGCGAGCTGCTCGAGGCTGAGAGCGCCGGCGATGCCGCCGCAGCACTCGCCATCGACATGTTCTGCTACCGGGCGCGCAAGTACGTCGGGGCCTACCTCGCCGTCCTGCACGGGGCGGACGCGGTCCTCTTCGGCGGCGGTATCGGCGAGAACGCGCCGGCGGTGCGGGCGCGCATCTGCGCTGGCCTGGAGTGGTGCGGCTTGCGGCTCGACCGCGAGCGCAACTCCTCCACCGTGGGGACGGAGGGACGCATCACCGCCGACGACGCCCCGGTACACGCCTGCGTGGTGCCGGTGGACGAGGCCTCGGTCATCGTCAGTGACACGGCGGGCTGCCTGCGAGGCCGCCGCTTTCCCGGGCCGGCGACACGGAAGTGAGAACCCCACCGCGAGAGGTGGAGTACGGAGGATGAGATGACTCACATGAGCAACGCCGAGGCTGTCCGGCTGGAGGAACGGGTCGCGCTGTACCGCAAGAGGAACCCGGCGGCCGACCGCTGGGCTGCCGGGTACGAGCCGATCGACCACAGCGTGGAGACCCAGGCGCGGGTCTTCGCCATGGCCGAGTCGCTCGCCGCCCGTGGCACGCGTGGAGACGGCGTGCCGCTGTTCGACCTGCTCTACGCGGCCGACCGTGTCGCCAGCGCCGCTATGTGGGTCGTGGTGCACGAGACCTACGCCCGCAACGTCTATCTCGACGGGCGCTCCCTGACCTCGGACGACTTCAAACCAGGCCCCGAGGGGCACACCGGCGGCGCCCTCAACATGGTGCCGGCATACCTCGGCTACATGACGGTCAACGCCATCACCGGGAACACGCGCTCGTGGATAATGGGGCAGGGGCACTGCGTGGCCGCGGTGGACACGGTGAACCTGCTTCTGGACAACATGACGCCGGCCCACGCCGGGCGCTACTCGCTGACCGATGAGGGGCTGACCCGCTACGTCCGGGACTTCTACTCCTACCGGCTGGGGGACGACGGCACGCAGGACTCGCCCCTGGGCAGTCACGTGAATGCACATACCGCCGGCGGCCTGGCTGAGGCCGGCTACCTCGGCTTCGTCGAGCTACAGTACGTCCACATGCCGCTGCCGGGCGAGCGCCTGGTGGTGTTCCTCAGCGACGGGGCCTTCGAGGAGCAGCGGGGCAGCGACTGGGCGCCGCGCTGGTGGCGGGCCGACGACTGCGGCCTGGTCGCCCCCATCATGATCAACAACGGCCGCCGTATCGACCAGAGGACCACCATGTCGCAGGAGGGCGGCGTTGTATGGTTCGTCGAGCACCTGAAGCTCAACAGCTTCGACCCCATCGTCTTCGACGGCAGGGACCCGGCGGCCTTCGCCTGGGCGGTGTACGAGATGGAGTCCAGGCTCGAGGCCGCGGCGGAGGCCATCACCTCCCGGGGCGACCGCTATCCGGTGCGGCTGCCGTATGGCGTGGCCGTAGCCCCCAAGGGGGCCGGGTTCTATGGCGAGGGGACCAACCTGGCCCACAATCTCCCGCTTATGTCAAATCCGCATACGGACATCGTGGCGGCGCACCGCTTCAACGAGAGCGCGCGGCGGCTGTGGGTGCCGATGAGCGAGCTGAAGGAGGCCATCGCCAGGTTCCAGAACCACGCCGGCTCCGGCCGTCCCCGTGAGCGCGACCATCCCCTGGCCCAGCGTGACGTGCGCCTGCGCCAGACCCCGCCCCTCGTGTCGCGGCCGGTGCCGGCGGACCGCACCGACGCATCGCAGTGGAGCCGCTCCTCGCCGATGTACGCCGTTGACGCCATGTTCCTGGCCACCGTACGCGCCAACCCACACCTGAGACCGCGCGTGGGCAACCCGGACGAGATGCGCTCCAACCGGCTCATCCGGACGCTGAAAGAGCTGAAGTTCCGCGTGACCGAGCCTGAGACGGGGATACCGGAGGACATTCACGGGGCGGTCATCACCGCCCTCAACGAGGAAGCGGTGGCCGCGGCCGCTCTGGCCAACAAGGGCGGCATCAACCTCATCGCCACGTACGAGGCCTTCGGCGCCAAGATGCACGGCGTGGTGCGGCAGGAGATAATCTTCGCCAACCACTGCAAGGAGGCCGGCTGCCGCCACGGCTGGCTCTCGGTGCCGCTCATACTCACGTCGCATACGTGGGAGAACGCCAAGAACGAGCAGTCCCACCAGGACCCGGCCATGGCCGAGGCGATGCTCGGCGAGCCCTGCGACGTGTCGCGGGTGCTCTTCGTGCCCGACTACAACACCGCCGCCGTCGTCATGCGCGGCGTATATCAGACCCACGCCCAGGTGTGGACCCTGGTGATACCCAAGTACGACAACACGGTTGACCTCTTCACTTCAGAGGAGGCGGAGCAGATGCTGGAGCAGGGCGCGATGCGGCTCGACTGGGCCGGCCACCGGCCCGAGGCGGGGCGGGCCGTGCTCACCGCCATCGGCGCCTACCAGCTCGAACAGGTGCTCCGGGCCTCGGCGCGCCTCAGGGAGCGCGACGTCGCGCACTCCGTGGTGTACATGCTGGAGCCCGGGAGGTTCCGCCAGCCCCGCACCGGCGGCGAGCGCGCCCACGTTGCGACCGCCGAGCGACGCGCCGGCCTCTACCCCGACGACGTGGCCGCCCGACTCTTCGTCACCCACACCCGGCCGGAGCCAGTGCTCGGCATCCTGCAACCCCTCAACACCGGCGCCAGGACCAGCGGCCTGGGGTTCGTCGCCCAGGGCGGCACCCTCACCGTGCCCGGCATGCTGTTCGTCAACCGGTGCACCTGGGCCCACATCGTGGCCGAGACCGCCCGGCTGCTCGATGTCCCGCGCGAGGGGCTGTTCAGCGGCGAGGAGCTCGCCGCCCTCGACGGGCGCGCCAATCCCGAGGGCGTGCTAATCTAGGCGCCCCCGGCGCCGCGTCAGGTCGACCGTGTGCCGCTCCGGGGCTTGACAGGACATGCTACGATGAAGGCAAACGCCATGAACAGGTCGAAAGTAGCCCTCGTCAGGTGTGAGACGTACGAGGACGAAGACGTCCTCAGAGCAGTGCGGACGGGCATTGACCTCCTCGGCGGGAGCGGCGCATTCGCGCAGCCGGGCGAGAGAATTGTGCTCAAGCCCAACGTGCTTGTAGGGGTCGATCCCACGAAATGCGTGACCACCCATCCGTCGGTCTTGCGGGCGGTCGCCACCCTGCTCAAGGAAGCCGGGGCCAACGTGTCCTACGGCGATTCACCGAGCGTGGGGATGTGCCAGCTCAACCTCAGGAGGGCCGGCCTCAAACAGGTGGGCGACGAGCTTGGCATCGAGCTGGCCGAGTTCGACACCGGAAGGACGGTCGCCCACGCGGACGCGCTGCTCATCAAGAGCTTCGTGGTCGCCAACGGCGTGCTCGACGCCGACGCCCTGGTGAGCCTGCCGAAGCTGAAGACGCACCCGCTGACCCGCTTCACCGGTGCGGTGAAGAACCAGTTCGGGTGCATCCCCGGCGTTCTCAAGAGCCGGTACCACGTCAAGCTGCCCGACCCTTACCACTTCGCCACCATGCTCGTCGACCTGAACACGCTCATCAGGCCACGCCTGGCGGTCATGGACGGCATCGTGGCCATGGAGGGCAACGGACCGAGGAGCGGGACCCCTAAAGCGCTCGGGGTGCTGCTCCTCTCCAGCGACCTCATCGCCCTCGACGCCACGGCGTGCCGGCTCATCGCTCTCGACCCCGAGTTCGTCCCGACGTCGAAGCCCGGCGAGGAGTCGGGCCTGGGCCGGTATCACGAGGCGGACATAGAGATCGTGGGCGAGCCGCTGGAGTCGTTCTATGACCCGGAGTTCGACGCGATCCGCACCGCGCCCGCGCCGTGCGCCGGCGGCCGCTGGAAGACCTTCATCAAGAACCGGACGTGCGAGAGGCCGGTCATCGACGAGTCGAAGTGCACCAACTGCGGCACGTGCGTCGACATGTGCCCGGTCAGCCCCAGGGCCGTGGACTGGCACTCGGGCGATGCGTCCCGGCCGCCGTCGCACCGCTACGACTGGTGCATCCGCTGCTTCTGCTGCCAGGAGGTGTGCCCCGCCGGGGCCATCACCGTCCAGACACCCATCCTGGGCAGGATGTTCTTCCGCGCGTGAGGCTACGCATACTGAAACGAAGGTGTCGTATTTCGAACACACGCGGCTACTCCAAGGACAAAAACCCGCCTCGCACCAGCCAGGCTCGCGCCAGGCGCACGGGCCAGGTCATCATGCTCGCTGTCACCTACGCGCTCTTTGGCGTGGTGCTGTTCCTGTGTGCCGGGCGGCTCGACTGGACGATGGGCTGGGTGCTGATCGGGCTGTACGTCCTCTACGTCCTGTTCGGCGCCATGTTCGTCCTGCCGCGCAACCCGCGGGCCTTCGATGAGAGCGTCCGCTGGGGGCCGGGTACGCGGCTCTGGGACCGGCTGTGGGCGCTCCTCTACGTGCCCACGCCCTACGTCATGGCAGCGTTGGCCGGCCTGGACGCGGTCCGCTTCCGGTGGTCAGCAATGCCGCTGGCCCTCTCAGCCTTCGGCGCCGCCCTGCTGGTGGGCGGGATGATGCTCGCCGCGTGGACGATGCTGGCCAACCGCTACTTCTCAACAACGGTGCACGTCGACAGCGAGCGCGGCCACCGCACGGTCACCTCGGGCCCGTACCGGTGGGTGCGCCACCCGAGCTACGCCGGCGCCGTGCTGGCCGCGGTGGGGGCGCCGCTGCTGCTCGGCTCGTGGTGGGCGCTGGTGCCCGGCGCGTTCACCGCGGCGCTCTTCGTGGTGCGCACCGCCAGGGAAGACCGCGACCTGCCGTCGATGCTGGACGGCTACCCCGACTACGCCCGGCGGGTGCGCTACCGCCTCCTCCCCGGCGTGTGGTAGGGGCACGTGTTCCTTCTCGCTGGCTGCGCGGTCCGCCGCGCGGGCGCTGTCTCGGCTGACCAACACACCTGTCAGCCGCCCCCTGCCTCTGCGCACCATAGGAGCCTTCCAGGAAGCGCTGACATCCAAACAACGGGCATTTCTCGAACGCAGCGCCACGGACTGCGTTCACTGCCCGAAGTGGGGTCACTTCAGGAGGCAAAACGCGATTCACATTGTCGGACTAGACTCTCGAGTTTCGCTATGTGCTCCTTGCAGACCGCCACAACGTCGTTATCTGGCAAGTCGCGGAAGTACCATCGCCACTCGTCCGTTATCGGCTGAGCCCGAGGCGCTACACGAGGTCGCGGCGCCTGTGATTCCCCTCGTTCGACTGTACCATCGGGGCGAGCGATGTCAATTGACGCGCTGTCGCCAAGGGCAACGCCGTCGCGACGGCTCACACCGATCCCAGCGCGGGGCCGGACAGCCTGTTTGTGCACTGTAGTATCTCGCTTCTCTTTCAAGAGCCTCATGAGATTGTCCCCCCGCATGGTCGACTGTGCATCTTCGTACCAGTCTTTGAACCCACTGACATCACCGAATTCCCCCTGCATGACGAAAGTCACGCTCCGAGCCGCGCTTAAGAAAGCACTGAGGTTATACCTGAAAGCATGTCGCTCAGCTTGCACCTCCGTCATGCGCTCCAGAAAATACACAGCCTCAAGCAACTTGTCTCTCGCCTGAGTCACAGCAACCTCCTTTGCCTAGATCACAATTCGCCCAAACCTGCAGGTCTCGAAAAGCACTTGGCTTGCCCCACACCACCTCCTCTATGCACAAACCATCCCGACCGACCGGCAGTTCGCTACCCTGGTGCCACCACCAGCCGCTGACGCCCGTCACTGGGAGTACTCGTAGGCACCGATATCGTAGCCGGCGCCCTGGGGCCGGGCATTGCCCTCATAGTCCTCCGCGGGCGCGCCCTGGGCGGTGCCCGAGTCTATGGCCGCGCTGCCCGGGCAAAGGTGCAGGTCCCAGGCACCCAGGTCCTCGAAGAGCGCCCCCGCCTCGGTCACGGCCAGCGAGTGCGCGTCCTGACCGCTGTACGCGGTCCACTGCCCGGCGGCGACCTGGCTCAGGGAGAACTCGTCTTCGTAGCCAACGACAACAGCACGCTCAGCGTTGCCGCTGTGAAAGATGTTGCAGTCCCCCTGGTAGCCTGCCACCCCCATCTCCTCGAGGGCCAGGCCGATGTTGTCCCCACCGGCGACGATGCAGTTGTACATGTGCAGCGAGTCCTGCGAGTTCTCGACCCAGACATTGAAGGTGCCCGCGTCCACGAAGGTGCAGTTGCGCAGGGCGACCGTCTTCGGCGTTCCGCTCCAGTCGAGCTCGATGTTGGTCTCACCGTTGTGGTAGCTCACGCAGTTGACCACCTGTGTGTGCCCCCACACCTTGAAACCGGCGTTCCAGTTGTCGCGGGCCAGGCAACGGTTGAACGTCACGCCGGTATTCTCAGCCCCGCCGTCAAAACCATCGAACACATGATGTGCGATGCACCTGTTGAGGGTGAAGTCGTGCTGGTCCCCATGCCCAAGAGCGAAGCCGTCCACGTTCTGCTCAGGGTCTCTCCCTGTATGCGCGATGCAGTCATTCAGGACCCCGTTGTAGCAGACGTCGCTTCCGTCGGGGGAAGCGTCAAACCCGTAGAGGTCGAAGTCATGCATCGTCACGCGGTCCAGCTCGAAATCGTGGGTAGCCAGAAGCCCGATGCCACAGGACGCATCGGCAACCTCACAGTCGGAGATCTCTATGTGGTCACAGTACTCGATCCACACCGCGTTGCCGTTCCAGTTCCTTATCTCGAGGCCGACGAGCCTGACATATGACTTGCTGGAAATGATGAGGCCGTTCTCCGCCTCACTGCCGCTCCCATCGATCACCGGCTGCTCTCCCGAATAGGCGGAGAAGACGATATAACCGCTGGCGGCATTGCCCGAGTTGGCCACCTCTATGTTCTCATAGTACGTGCCGCCCCTTATGTAGACCGTTTCGCCCGCCACCAGCACCTCCGCCGCGTGCTCAATCGTCCCCCACGGCTCGGTGACAGTGCCCGGACTGGCGTCGTTGCCGGTCGGAGAAACGTAGTACGCGCCGCCGGAAGCGGTCGGGGTCTGTGTCGCCTGAGACGCCGCCGTAGGCGTAGGCGTCGGCGTGGGCGTCGGAGTCGGATTTGCCTCCGCTCCCCGGCCACACCCGGCAACGAGAAGCAGCACGAGCACCAGGATAGTCAACACCTTCTTCATTGTCTTCACCTGTCACTGAATTCTGGGCCATCTTCCGGATGGCTGTGACATGGTAGCCCTCCGACCGCGCGGCGTCAACGATTGCCAGCAATGGGGAGAAAGATGAGGCCCAGCGACCTCAAGGTCACCGGGGACTCCGTAACGGGCGGCCGTTGGCGGCCCCCCCACAGAAACAGTCAAACCCTGGCCGGGGAGGCGGCAAGGGTCAGCAGTCACTTCAGTCCCCTTTGCCCGACAGCACGATGTTCTCTCTGGTGAGAATGCGGGAGAGGTAGCCGACAACCGCCAGGGCAACGACCGTGCCGGCAAGATACCACAGTGCAAAAAGCCATGAGGCCAGGTTGATGGCTCCCAGGGCGATTCCCAGCGGGACCCCTATCATCAGACCGAACCCCAGGAGAAAGGAAGGCGCGATGGCTATGTCGGGGTTGCTGGCGAGAGCGACAAGGACCATGAAGGCGAGCAGGGCGAAGAAGAGCAGGGGGTTGACTACCAGGCCGGTAAGCAGCGCCGGGACCGGCAAAACGAAATGGCCTGTCGCCGGGTATATGGTCGTCAGATTGACCACCAGCACAACCACGAGCGTGGCGACAAGGGAGATGCCGAACCCGGGCAGGAAGACGGCCAGGCATTTGCCCATCCACAGGGCTCCGGGTTTCAGTGGGGTGGCCAGGAGGCACTCGATGTTGCCATTGACCTTCTCTCTGACGATGGGCAGGCTGGCGGAGACCCAGACGAAGGCGAGAAGGACAAACAGGGGCATGAAGTAGGCGACTAGCGCTATTATCAACTCCACCAAGGGCCTGGCTGCCTCCTCCCCCAGCCATACCTGTCTGCCCAGCACGATGCTGATGCCCGCCGCCGCGGCCACGGTGACCGCTCCCGCCGATACGACCATGACCCGGAAGGCAGTGGTCTGCCGGTGTTCCCGGAAATCCCTGCGGAGGACTATGCTCACAGCTCTCAAGTCGGGCTCCCTAGCGCGAGAGGACTATCCTCTCCCTGGTGAGACGCGTTCGAAGCAGGAAGGCGATGATGCCGATTACGACAGCCAGGCCGAGATTCGCCAGGGTGAAGGGCCAGGAAGCGGCGTCCAGAACACCGTGGACCACGAGGTTGATTATCAGCGCGGCGAAAACAGGCAGGAAGACCTGGACAATCACGTTGCCGGTGGCCGGATTGCCGGTCAGCCCGATAACATGCACCAGCAGGCTCAGGCTGAGGTAGATAAGCGGCAACGCTACGAAGCTGCTGATGGCTATCCAGGGAGTGAAAAGGAAGCCTAACGTGGGAACGAAATAGGCGTAGTTGACCGCCACCAGCGCAATCAGGGCTAAGACCACCCCCAGTACCAGGCCGGGCAGGAAAACGGCCAGGCTCTTGGCCGTCCAGATGTGGCTCGCTTTGAGCGGCGTCGCCAGGAGCGCCGCCATGCTTCCCCGCGACTTCTCCCGGGTCATCGTCTGGAAGCCGAATGCATTCAGATTCACCCCCAGACCGACAAGGCAGACAGCGTAGACAACCACGCCAAGATACGCTTCCATCGCAGTCCTGTCGGGTAGCTCCGCCTCCATCGCCGGAGCTATCAGCAGAAGGCACAGGGCCAGGACCGTTCCAACAATGCATATCAACACCACGGCGATCGCCAGAGCCATAACAACCTTCGACCCCAGGTTGTTCCTGATACTCGCCGTGGTTATCAGGGCTATGTCTCTCATATCGGCTCGACCTCTTTCAGAATGGCGGAGTACATCTCCTCCAGGGTGGCTTCCTGCCGCGCCGCGCCCTCGATTTTGACCCCGCGTCCGGTCAGCACGCCTATGATGTCCGACACCTCCGTCCCCTCCTGCGGGGAGAACACAAGGCTTCTTTCCTTCTTCTCCCGCAGTCCCAGTTGAGACAGGCCCCTCAGTTCATCCAGCAAAGCTTGAGGGATCTCACCGGCCGTCTCAATCACCACGACGCCCCCACCCTGCCCCCGTCGCAGCGTCTCCGTTTCACCGTAAAGCCTGATCTCACCCCGGTCTATCAGGGCGATGCGGTTACAGATTCTCTGCACCTCATCCAGGTTGTGGGAGCTCAGGAAGACGGTCTTGTCCCTGTGATGGGCCACGTCGAGCATGATCTGCCTCACCTCTATCTGCCCCGTCGGGTCGACTCCGGCCGTGGGCTCATCCAGGACGAGCACCTCCGGGTCATGGGTCATCGCCCGGGCCAGAGCCAGCCTCTGCCTCATCCCCTTGGAGTAGGTGCCGACCCTGTCTTTCGCCCGGTTACTCAAGCCCACTGCCCGCAGGACTTCGGCAATCCTCCGCCCGGCGCTGGACAGCCCGTAGATTCGCGCATAGAACTCCAGGTTCTCTTCAGCCGTCATATTGTCGTAGAGGCCGTCCGGGTCGAGGGCGAAGCCTATCTTCCTCCTGATCTCGCTCCCGGATATGTCCTGCCCCATGATATCGAGCCTGCCGGAGTCGGCTTCAAGCAGGCCGAGGAGTATCCTGATGGTAGTGGTCTTGCCGGCCCCGTTGGGGCCGAGATAGCCGAAGATGTCACCCCGTGCCACGGTGAAGCTTATCCCCTTCAGGACCTCCCTGTCCCCCAGCGTCTTCCTGACGTTCTCCAGGCTTATCGCTGTACTCATTGTGATAACCTCGCAGCGTTACGTCCCGGTCTTGTCGTCCGTTTCCGGCGCTTCACTCCCTCCGTGTCTCCACCCCGACCCTATTGCGCGAATCAGGTCAGCGCCGAACCCCATCTCTCCTACGATACCAATGGTCGTAATCCAGAGTCCCGCCTTCAGGTCCCCGAAAACGAGCAGCTTATCACCAGCGGCAATGTCGAAGTCCCTCCTGGCATCCGCCGGTATGACTATCTGTCCCCGTTCGCTTACAGTAACCGAGCCGTAGAACTTCTTGCCTTCTGGTGGCTCCACTGTCCCTACCCCTTTCGCACGTGTTTACCATGTATATCATGTATCCAATGCAAATCATACTATCCGGATGGAGAGGCTGTCAACTGCGAACCATGCCTGCACACGCATTCCCGTCGCCCGCCGTGGTTGCGTTGGGAGGTGACACAAAGGCGAAACCGGTACAGTCGCCTCAGGCGACTGCTGAAGCAGCGGCTGGATTCAAATCACCGGTGCCGCCAGCTACGGGGCGAGGTCACGTGCCGGTGCGGACTCTTCGATCTACGCCGCGTGAGCCCTACCGGCCCTGATCAGCGACGTGAGTCCCCGCGCCAGGCTGGCAAGCTCATCTCCACTCATGCGGGCCAGAGCCTCGTACATGTGGCCTTTTCTCCTCTGCCTGAGCGTGGCCACGAGCTCTTCCCCTTTGGCCGTTGCCCGAAGCAGCAGCATACGGCGGTCTTCGGCGTTCTCCGTGCGGCTCACCAGCCCCTGCTTCACCAGCCGGTCCACTATGCCGGTAGTGTTGGTCGGGGTGACCTTCAGCGCCGCCGCCAGGTTGGACGGGCTGGTGCACCCCTGATCGCTGATGAAGAACAGGCTCTTCAGCTGGGCAATGGTGAGGCTCAGGTTCATCCAGACATCAAGCTCATACTGTCCCCGAACCCGGTCCACCTCCCGCTGAAGCTTGATAACCTCCTCTATCTTCTCCACTCTCTCCATCGTACCCTCGCCACTAGTGAATGTTGTGTTGACACTGTAACTAACATTCACTAAAATGTCAAAGGACACGGTTCGGAGGTTCCCCAGCCAGGCGTGCGAAACAGGGTACTCGAAGCAGCCGTTGGCCTGTGCACTCCTGGAGAGCAACTGGCTTCACATCCCATTATGGATACGTCAGGCAAGCCGATCCCCCCTCTCCAATCACCTGGAGGACTGGACCTGCAGCTCACGCAAGCCTGCCAGAGGAAACATGCCCCAGAGCCGGACGCGGTCATTCCCATGAAGAGGGGGACCATCTCGTGGAGCTGTCCGCCGCAGTATTCCCGACGTGCGTGGGAGTGGACCGCTGCCCGTGGGTGAAGCGTGACCCAGAGGAAAGACCGCACCTCTGGTCATAATGAAAGGATGGGCACTTCACGTTACATGGATGTGATTACACGGGTTCGAGCAAGAACGGGTGAGGTCTTCTACGGCTGGTGGATGCTTGCTATCGGTTCCGCACTCTACTTCGTTGGCATGGGCTCGGTGTTCTATGGATTCAATGTCTTCTTCAACCCCATGGTTGCCGAGTTCGGCTGGTCCAGTGCGGTCACTTCAGGGGCGTATTCGCTGTCCCGCCTGGAGGGAGGCGTACAGGGACTCGTCGTCGGCCCGCTGATCGACAAGTTCGGCGCAAGGCTCCTCATGGTCGTTGGCTTTGTCCTCACCGGAGTAGGTTTCCTTCTGCTTCCCCTGGTGCAGACTCCGTTGAGTTTCTACCTCATCTTTGGCCTGCTCATTACCATGGGCTACAGTACCGGGTGCGGCCTGGCCACCACCACCCTCGCGGCCAACTGGTTTGTCCAGAAGAGAGGCCGCGCCATGTCCATACTGTACGCCGTTGGCGGTTTCGGCGGTGCCGCCATCGTGCCCACCTTCGGTCTTCTGATAACTCACTATGGCTGGCGGGAGGCATCGATCATCATAGGGGTCGTGATGCTCGTAGTGGGCATTCCACTGTCGCTCCTGGTCAAGAGCAGGCCGGAGGACAAAGGCCTGTTGCCTGATGGCAAGGTGGAAGTCGCTTCTTCAGATACAATCCCTACAGCACAACACAGTGAGTTGGAGAAGCCATCTTCACGACCTGACGGCAGGGTGGAGGTGGATTTCACGCTCAGGGAGGTGATAAGGACACAGGCGTTCTGGATGTATGGCATAGCTTTTGTACTCCGTGTCTGCATTCTCAGCACGATCGTAATACACGAGATGCCCCACCTGATCAATAGGGGTCTGACCTATGAAGCTGCGGCCGGTGTTCTCGGCGCAATGATCCTCATAAGCGTACCGGGAAGGCTTGTGTTCGGCTGGCTTGGCGACAGATTTGACACAGGCGCCTGTTGTTCTACTCATGCATAATGCAGGCGGTAGGGATATGGGTCCTGATCTATACCAGTGACCTCTGGATGGCATACCTCTTCGTGATAATCTTTGGCTTTGGATATGGAGCGTCGCTGCCTCTGTCACAGTCGTTCAGGGGACTGCTTTTCGGACGGAAGACATTCGCTACGGTGGGAGGGATAGTATTTGCGGCGAGCACCATCACGACTGTGGCCGCGCCTGTGATTTCGGGCTATCTGTATGATATTACGGGCAGCTACGGTGCGGGACTGTATATCATGATGGGAATAATCATCCTGTCAGGGATAGCCTTCTTGCTGATAAAGTACCCCAAGCCGCCGGCGCGGCTCGCGGGTGCACCCATGACCGCTGACCCGCCACAGGCCCCGTGAGCCGGTTGATGAAGCATTGTGCTTCCGGGGGTTCCGGCATGCAGGGGTGCAAGCCTCCGCCATCTCCACGTGGCTGCCGATCAAGCCCTCCCGGCGCACACTGCGGGCTTCCCGTTGCCTGAGTCCGGTGGTGCACCCAACATAGAAACGGTCAAACCCGACTATGAAAGCCGGCAAGTCCCGTCCCGACTGTGGATTTGTGGCTGGGATGAAGTGCGGGCAACGGGATTCAAACTGGTGCGCGTGCAGGACCGCCGGCTCACACATCACGTCTTGACGCCGGTGGCCATAGCACCCGTACCGTTGACCTTCCCCACAATCGCCCCATCAGAACCCGTGAAGTATCTCTCTTCGAGTTCCGCTCTTCCGCTGTGGTCTACTAGAGAGAACCCGTACCTGGCGAGAAACCGCCCCACCTCGCCCTCTTCGAGGGCGAATGTCCACGCCTCGCCCACTCTCGCCAGTGTGCTGAGGGAGAACCCCCTCTCGCCGTAGTACTTCCCTTCCTTCCGCAGAACACCGCCATATACGTAGTCAAAAGCGATGAGGCTCCCCTTACCAGAGACGTCTTCGATGAAGCGGAAGGTGCTCTCGACGGCGTCTTGAGGCAAATACATCGTCACCGCTTCCAGGAGGAACAGGGTTCTCCTGCCGGCAACAAACCCAGCCTGGCTCGTCCTGTCTTGCACGCTCTCC
This sequence comes from Chloroflexota bacterium, assembly GCA_034189695.1. Classification (GTDB taxonomy): domain Bacteria; phylum Chloroflexota; class Dehalococcoidia; order E44-bin15; family E44-bin15; genus JAXHUA01. The sequence continues at coordinate 14,076 of JAXHUA010000120.1, forward strand.
TTGCTGAAATCAATCGGCACGAGTATCAGATTCTCCGGGATAGCCAGCTTCCGCAACTCAAAGCCTTTCAGCTTCATTTGCTGCGTCGTTGGGGCATCGAGTTCGAATACCCGAGTGCCTTTGTTCAACCCGGCGAAACGCAGTGCCCGGCTGTCGAACCCGGCTCCGAAGATGGCTATCTGGTCAAAACCATGCTCCAGGGCTTCCATGAACACCGCATCGAAGTACCTTGTCCTCGCGGTCACGTATTCGTACATACCTTTGGGGAAAAAGGGGCGACTGAAGAGATTGAACAGCCACCTCGATTTCAAGAGCAGCTTGAAGAAGGGCGGAATCAGCAAATAGGCGATGCGGTCCGGCCCTGAATAGCACTCCCTTCTGTCCACGTATGAAGCCGCCCGCAACAAGCACGCGAAGTCGGCCGTCCTCGAGGACTTCGTTTCAATCCTGCTGGTGCTCTCGCCTGTCACTGCATTGCCTCCGAACCCGCCGCATAGGTAGCGTACCGTGGTATCCCGTCCCGCCGGCAACTGGTCGGTAGCCAGGCCTCACCGATGGGTCTCTAGGTTCCCCGTTCATGTCACCTGCTGCGATCCTTCCTCAACAACCCGGACACGATTGATGAGCGTGCTCCGAATGATGAAGAAAACGATCGCCGCAGAGAAGATGCATATTGCAGCAATGGTACTCACCAG
>JAXHUA010000121.1:0-5272 GCA_034189695.1 Chloroflexota bacterium
CCTGCTGGGAGGTGGTGTCCCCCGATCTCCTGGTTATCGAAGTGTGTATGTCTGACGCCTTCGAAGCCGCGGCCCAGGAATCGGGTCACCTCACGCCTCGCCTTCTCAAACAGGAGCTTCTTGATTTCAGGCGAGTCAGGGGCTACCTGCCGCCGGTGATGGCCATTCATATGATCCTCGCCATTGAGGACATCATCAGGGAAGAGGTGGCGCAGGTGGCCGCAGAGCTGGGGGCTGAGATAACGCTTGCCCACGAAGGGATGACGGTGGCGCTCTAGAGGCTCGGGACATGAGACCGAGATTCATCGTCGATGCCAATGTTGGGAGGCTGGCGCGGTGGCTCAGGATGATGGGCTACGACACCGTATTCATCAACGACATCGACGATGATGAGCTTGTGTCCATCGGCTTGAGAGAGAAAAGGGTGGTGCTGACCAAGGACACCCAGATAATGCTGCGGCGGGTGGTGACCAGCGGGAGAGTGAAAGCCCTCCTGATAGCGGACGACGAGGTGAAGGCACAAACGCGCCAGGTGATTGAAGCTATGAACCTCAACCGCAGGCGCCAGTTCACCCGCTGCCTGGAATGCAATGAGACTCTCGTGCCGAGAACCAGGGAGGAAGTCCAGGACCTGGTGCCGCCGTACGTGTTCAAGACCCAGTCCCGGTACGTGCAGTGCCCGGTATGCAAGAGGGTCTACTGGCGCGGCACGCACTGGCAGAGGATGAACCACGAACTGGAGCAGTCAATGGAGGTAGCGGATGCTGCTGGATAACAAGAGTGAGAAGGAATACCGACGCCGGCGGGGTATCGAGGCGCTGGGCGGGTACGAGGCGGTCATCTTCCGTTTGGGCCTCAAGTTCGAATGGATGCCGAATTTCCCGCCGAATGACCCGAAGCTGTTTGGGTTTGAGAAGCTGAGCACGGCCGAACCGTACATGGGATCCAGAGGCGACACGCGGATTCTGCTCGATTCCACCATGATGGGCGCGCCGGCCGCCAGCTTCAATATCGAGGCGTATCTCTGCCACTCGCCGGCCTCTCGGGCGATAGGCGTCGGCTACTGCGGCGCACTGCAAGCCGGAATCGACATAGGCACCATCATCATCCCTGGCAGTGCAAGAATAGGGGAGGGCACGAGCGCGTACTACGGGGCGAGAGATGTCTCACATCCGGACGCCGACCTGGTGGGGAGACTGACGGACGCCGCGAAGCGCCTGGGCTACGAACCTGTCGTGGGAGAAGTCTACTCAACCGATGCCGCCTTCATGGAGACGCCCGACTTCGCCCAGGACCTGGCTGGCCGGGGGATCGTGGCCATCGACATGGAGATGTCGGCGCTCTTCTCAATAGCGCAGTTCCACGGCAAGAAGGCTGCTGGCATTCTGGTGGTCTCCGACAAACCGTGCGAGAACCCTCTTCACAGTCTCGACATTCCGTTTAAGAAGACTGAAGCAGTAACGGAAGATGTCATCCGCATCTGCGTCGAGGCGTTGGCCGGGTGAGGGAGGAATCAGAGGGTCCCGACTCCAAGGGCGATGGCCTGTCGTACGTGGGGTATGTCATCGGGGCTCTTGCCCGCAAGCCTGGGTTCGACAGTCTGTAGAATCTGCAAGCCGGCGGCATCCAGCTTCACCGGATCTGTCCCGGCGAGCATGTGGCCCAGCTCCACTTTCTTCCCGCCGTGCCGGACTTCATTGGCGCGGGTGAGCGTCTCCACGGCGTCGACGATGTAGAAGCCCGGCCTGACAAGCAGGTTCAGTTCGGCGATGGCCCGGTGGATATCCTTGCGCGTGTGGAGCTCGACCCTCTCCTTCGGCGACAGGAAGCCGAACTGGTTCTTCAGGGCTCCAGTAATCCCACAGACCATGTGCGTCTTCAGAACCGGCAGTGACACGATGAAATCATACTCGAACGCGACCTCCGATAGCTCCAGCTCGATGTCCAGCGCTTTCCTCTTCACCATATTCCGCCCGAGCACGTCTATCAGAGGAGCACCAAACCTGTCGCAGACCTGCTTCAACGGGTGATTCTCGATGATGGTGCTGCTCTTTCCGGCGTCGAAGGCCGGGCCGTCGCCTACAACCGGACTGATTCCTCTTGCGACCAGGTAGTCGAGGCAGGCTTCGAGGACAGCCGGGTGAGTGGTGGTGGGGTATGGCTCGTGGGAGACGATGTTAGGCTTGACCAGGACGGATGTCACGCCGTGGAGCGTGCTGTCAATGCCCAGCTGGTCGAAGGCACGGCGCACGAAGCCCTGCCTGTCGTCGGTCTTCTGAACGAGGATATCCACCTGGCCTTGCCACCTCCCATTGAGGCTCCGGCGCGGGCCGGCCCGCTATGCCAGCGTGTCGCCGATCCAGTTCAGGTAGTCCTGGTTGCCCCCCACGATTGGGAGGGCGATGACCTCGGGGACCTCATAGCTGTGCTTCTGCCTGACCAGTCCAATGAGGTCGTCCAGCAGAGAGACTCGTGTTTTGACCACCAGCAGGCTCTCGTCCTCCGCCTCGATCCTGTCGTTCCACCAGTACCTGGAATGGACCCTGGGAACGACATTGACGCAGGCTGCCTTCTTTGATTCAACGAGCGCCCGGGCCAGGCTGCCGGCCTCCTCCGCGGTGCACGTTATGAGCACGACCACATACTCCGACTCCGTCACTGGGCTAACCTCCCTCGTTTGCCCGCTGGGAGCGCTCCGCGGAGTGACTTTCCAATGGCTGCCGCTCCCGCCAGCAGGTCCATCCTGGTCACCGGCGTTTCATGCATTGAAGGAGCTTCTCGGCGGCCACGCGGGCGGCTACGGCGCACACCCGGGGGCAGCCGCTGTCACTGTGGGCACCGGCGGCCAGGAAGGCCAGGCGCTCCGCCTCGTCCGCCATGTTGTACGCTCGACCGTATATGTTGCGCTGTATCTCGGGGCATAGACCGCTCGCCGGCGTCTGGCTGAACCCGAACTGCTTCTGCAATTCCTCCCCGAACCGGCGACAGACCTCCACGCCGTGCTGCATGGCGCCGCGGTACGTGGGCGTGTCCGCGATGTCCTCGCGGCCGACGGCGAGTCCCAGGGCCATGAGCGCTCCGATGAGCGCGCCGCACGTTTCACCCTGGCAAACGACCCCGCCGCTCAGCGCCGAGGCCGCCTTGAACGCCTCGGTGTCGCCGATGCCGAACTCCTCCTGAAGGGCTGCCAGCACCGCCTGCGCGCAGCCGCTGCAGCTCATCAGTTCGTGCGCTCTGCCTGCCGCTCTCTCAACAACTTCTCTGTCCGATGACATCAGAATCGCGCCTCAGCGCCTTTCCCGTTCACGCATGCACCATGTGTGACTCGACACGGCTGCCGCGTCACCGGCGGCCGGTCAGCTCGATAATCTTCTCGGCGGCGACCCGCGCGGCTATGGCGCAGACCCGGAGGCACCCCTGGTCGCCGTGACCGCCCGCCTCCAGGAAGGCCTGGTAGTCCGCTTCGTCCGTCATGTCGAACGACCTCCCGTAGATGCGGCGCTGGATGTCGCGGCACATGCTGCTGGTGAGGCTCTCGGAGAACCCGAGCCGGGTTTCGAGTTCCTTCCGGAACCTCCGACACACGTCGGCACCGTGGACCATCGTCTCCCGGTAGGTCTCGGTGTCCTCCATCCGCTGCCTTCCAGCCACCAGTCCCAGGGCCATGAGGGCTCCGATGAGGGCGCCACACGTTTCGCCCTGATAGCTGACGCCGCCGCCGAACACCGTGGCGGCCTTGAAGGCTTCCCCGGTGCCGATGTCGAAGGCTTCTTGCAGGCTGCACAGGACGGCCTGTGAACATCCGCTGAACCTGTCGTTCTCGTGCGCTTGTCTGCTGATGTGTTCTATGAGTTGCTCGTTGGACGGCATTGGAAGGCTCCGCGACAGGGCAATGGAATGCCTAACCGAGGCGAGGGGATTCGACCGTTGCCGCCTCCTCCGCACCCACGGATGCTATCTCGATCTCCCCCCACACTCCAAGCTTGTCTCCCTTGATGACCACGATCCCCCTCAGCCCGTCGATCTTGGTCGCGAGCTCGATTGACCGCGGGACATCCTCTTCGCATTTGACGGTGTTGCATATGGCGGTGGCCGCCGCGTCGGCAAGGGACGTGCAGCGTGACACCGCGATAACCGCGTCGGCGGTCCCGAAGCTGAGCGAGTGCCCCACTGTTCCCGACGAGGTGCAGATCCCCATCGGCGTTTCCTCCGCCTGGACACGGAGGGCGATCTTGCCGGTAAACGAGGAGTCCCCGGCATAGACGCCCACCAGCCTGGTCTTGGTGCTGGCGATGAAGATGTCTCCGCCGTTTTCGACCACCACCTCGGACGACAACCCGACGAGCCGGTTGCCGACGTGCTCGGCGACCGCACCGGCAACCGCAGCCATCGGGCCGACGCCGGCGGCGTATGCCGCCCGCGCCATGTCGCTGACTACGTCGGGGGCATCCCGTGCAACGGCAATGGGTCCGAGGCTGGTGAGGAAATCAGGGTGCTCACGGATGTAGCCCTCCAGCGAGGAGCGGCACTCCAGGACTGCCTGCGACGCCTCGGCTTCGAGGTTCCTCGTGGCACGGATGTAGAGGTCCGTCTCCTGCACTGTCACTCTGAAGGAGACGAGATCGTCATCCCTGACCCAGTGCCGGTAGGTCCTGGGCTGGTGCACTAGAGGTGGACCTCCATCGCTCTGGGGGGACAGGCCAGCACGCACAGCTCGCACGCGGTACACTTGTCCTCGTCGAAGTTGACCATTCGCGTCTTGGGGTCGAGCGACAGTGCGCCGGTGGGACAGATGGCCACGCAGGCGCCGCAGTGGGTGCACCTGGCGTCGTTGCGCATTATGTTCTGACCTAGAGACTGGATCCAGACCCCGGCCTCGGTCAGGTACTTGATGCCTTTGTCGTAGTCCTTCCGTGAGCCTGCCAGTTCGACGATAAGGAGCCCCTCCTCCTTTGGAGTCACCGACGCCTTCAAGATGTTGAGCACGAGGTTGTAGTCTTTCACCAGCCGGTAGATTATCGGCTGCTCCACCAGACGGGGCGGGAAGTGTAGCACTACTCTCTTTGAAATCGCCATTTAGACACTCCAGTTCTCCTGTATCGGTCGCTCGTTGAACGGCTTGAAGGTTATCCCGGCCTCAGCGCCGGGCAGCGGTGAGCAACGACCTCGCCAAGGGCGCGCAGATCGCCAACGTCAACGCCGGCAGCCCCGCCGAACAGGCCGGCATCATGGAGAACGACGTCGTGGTCAAGGTGGGGGACCGGACCGTCGC
>JAXHUA010000122.1:0-23294 GCA_034189695.1 Chloroflexota bacterium
GGGCAGGGCTTCATCGATTCGGCTCGGTCGAAGACGGTGTCCACCCCATCCCTGGCCGCCTTCTCTATCATCTTCGTCGTCGCCGCGTCTATGCTCTTGCCTTTCGCGTCTGCCATCTTGCTTTCACCCTCCAACCTGCCAGCCGCCTCGAGGCGGCTGGCAGCCACCAAACACTATGCGGGCCTGGTCACCAGTGGTAACAACCTCACGTGCCTAACCAAGCCCCTGAACGGTCCTCTGGATGATATTGTCCTGGGTCTTGCGGCTGATATCCACGAAGTGGGCGCTGTAGCCTGCCACTCGCACTATCAGCTCCTGGTACTTCTCGGGCTCGCGCTGTGCCGCTCTCAACGTGGCATCGTCAACCATGTTGAACTGCACGTGGTCCAACCCGAGATCGGCCCACGTCTTCATGTAGGCCCTCCAAATCGTATGACTCCTGTCTCCTGCGATCATCTGCATCCTCCTCTCTTCCAGAGTGCGGTTACTCTGCACATACGTCGCCCAGTTTTTGTGGCGGCGGTTCTCTGGCATGCTCTTCGGGTCTAGGTCTGGCAGTCGTTACATAACCCGCGGAACTCCAGGCGATGGTGGGTGACCTTGAAACCCGTCCTCTCCGCTATCCGGGCGTCTATCGACTCATCAACCGGCTCGTCGAGGTCGAAGACGCGGCCGCACTTCGCGCACCTGAAGTGATAGTGGTTGCTGGTGTTTCCATCGAATCTGCTCAGGCCACCAGCGATGTCAAGCTCGAGTATCTCTCCCTCCTGGGTCAGGAGCCTGAGATTGCGGTACACAGTTCCCAGGCTTATGTTCGGTATCTCCTGTCTCACCCGCTCATAGACCCAGTCAGCGGTCGGGTGAGAGGTCGTACCCCTGACTACGCGAAGGATAGCCTCTTTCTGTCGTGATCTTCTGTGCACAGCGTCCGGAGTCTATCTCCTTTTGCAGGCTCGTAACGATAACCATTACCAATACTATAGTACTTTTGCTCTTTTGTCAAGAGGTTCTGCGGCCTTTTCCGACCCGATCTGGCGAATCACGCGGTGCCTGGCGAAGAGCCTGATCCCGGGTGGCAAGCCATCCAGGGCCGGCCAGGAAAGTGCGGGTCCGCCATGCGCTGCGAAGCCTGGACTGACCGGCTGCCTCGCTTGACGCCTGTGGTGGAAGGGCGGTATCATCATTTATGGAGCAATGGGGACCCGCAGTCGCCTCGCGCGGGCGGACGCGGAGGATTTTTTCAACGTAGAAATGCGGACGTACACGGACGGGTGATGCGGCCGGTGGCTGGAAGTGCACTGTGATCCTGTACCTGTTTGGCTGCATTACGAGCTTCGTTCTTCGGAGACTCCCTCCTGGTTGGGGCTACGCCGTGGCCCCTCTGCTGGGCCATGTGGTTTTTCGCTTCTGGCGGCGAGGAAGGACCTGCCTGCGCGAGAACATAGGACACGTTCTCGGCCAGGGAGCCAGCCGGCAGCGGATCGACGAAGTGGTGAGGCGGACGTTCTGCAACTACTTCAAATACCTGGCCGACTTCGTACGCCTGTCCGCGACGCATCGCTGCGAGGATGCCTTGAGAATAGTGACCTTTCAGGACATCGATAATCTTGGAAGGGCGTTGGAGGGGGGGAAGGGAGGCATTCTGGTCGGGCTGCACCAGGGCAACTGGGAAATCACCGGCGACGCGGTAGTACAGCATGGCTACCCCCTGAATGTAGTTGTTGAGAGTTTCGCCTCGGCCAGGCTGGACAGGTTCGTGCAAGGGCGGCGGCGGGGAGCAGGGATGAAGGTGATCGCCATGGAGGATGGGGTGGCGGAGATGCTGGATGTACTGCGGCGCAACGAGATTCTCGTCCTGCTCATCGACATACCCGGCGTGGGCAAGGGCGTTGATGTCAGGTACTGTGATGCGGTGACGCAGATGCCCCGAGGGGCCGCGACACTGGCACTCAAGACCGGGGCGAGGATTGTGCCCATAGCCTCGGTGCGGCTGCCGGACGATTCGTTCCTCTGCTATGCCGACGAATGCATCCCGTTTGAGGCTACCGGGCATTTCGGCAGAGACGTCCAGGCGCTCACCCAGATGATCGTGGACTCGCTGGGGCGGTACGTCAGACTGCACCCGGACCAGACGTACATGTTCCGTCGTATGTGGCCGAAAGACGGCGCTGCCCCCGAGCCTTAGGGCGGCCGAGGTGTCGGCCCCGATAGCCTTCGGGGGTGGATTCGCTGGTTGGAGCGAGTATCTGGCCATGAAGGGTTCGCTGTTATCCTGTGTAGCCTGCATTGCGCTCGTAGCTCTGCTGAGCGGGACCGTGGCATGCGCCGGGAACATCGAGCCGCAAACGGTGCCCATCTCTGTGCCATACCCGGTCGGTTACGCGCATGCCAACGTGACACTCGAGTTCGGCGCCGCAAATGTGAACGCCGACGCCACGGGTACCACGCTCATCGAAGGCGACATCACCTACAACACCGAGGGGCGCCACCCGACCATCGTGGTTGACGCAGACACGGTGGACATAGTCCAGGGCGGTCCCAGTGGCATTATCACCGGTGGCAATGTGAACAACTGGGTGCTGCATTTCGGCGGGGAGATGCCGTTCAACATGACCATCAACGCGGGTGCCTACTCCGGCGAGTGGGAACTGGGCGGGTTGCCCCTGACGGCTCTGTCCATCAATGAGGGGGCGGCCGACAGCGTGTTCAGTTTCTCCGCCCCCAATCCCGAAGCGATGGAAACACTGGAGATAAACACCGGGGCTGGGAGCATGGCACTGGTGGATGTGGTCAATGCGAACTTCGAGAGGCTCGTGTTCAACGGTGGCGCGGGCAGCCTGTCAGCGGACCTGGGTGGCGAGCTCATCCGGAGCGGAATGGTTGACATAAACGCCGGCGCGGCTTCGGTCATTCTGCTGATGCCTGAGCAGACACCGGTTCGCGTAAGGGTCGGTGGTGGCCTCCACGACGTTGACGCCGATGCCGCCTTCGAGCGACTTGAGGGCGCCTATGTCACTCCAGGATTTAACGCACATGAGGGACCGTCTCTGGAGGTCGAGGTAACCCTGATAGCGGGCTCGGTGAGGCTGGAGCTGGAATAATACGATGGGGTACGCGATAGGCGTGCTCGCCGGGAATGCATGTGTTTCGGGACGGTCGCTTCTTCCTGTGATGATGGGCGTGGCTGGGTGACACCGCAAAGGACGTCAGGTGCTATGCATCTTTGCCCGGCCTGGCGTGGGCGAATTCCCTCGTGACCCTCCTCTGCAGGTCTGGTGTGGCCACCAGGTCGACGAAGGTCATCGCCATAGCCTTCGCTGCGTCAATGAGCCCTTGGTCTCCTGATTTGGACGCAGCGGCCTCAGAGAACTCCGGTGTGTGCCCCATGACCGTTGAAGGCGCTATGGCGACCATGGCGTGTATGCAGGGGACGAGAGTACACACGTTCCCCATGTCGCTGCTTCCGTAGCCTCTTTCGGCTATGGGTGACATGTCACGCCCCAGGGACTCCATGTTGGTGCTGAATGCAGCCGCGAGGGCGTGGTTGGTTACGATCGGATTGAAGGCTTCTCCCCAGTTGTAGGCAAGCCGAGCCCCGGTAGCCATGGATGCGGCCCGGAAGCAGTTCAGTACCTTCTGGCTCAACTCCCGAAGATACGATCTGTCTTCCGCCCGTATCAGAAAAGTGGCTGACGTGTGAGCGGGGACGATGTTCGCCGCCTCGCCGCCGTCCGTAATAATGCCGTGGATGCGGGCGCGCTCGTCGATATGCTGTCTGAGAGAACCGATGCCGACGAAGGCCTGTATCATTGCGTCCAACGCATTGATCCCTTCCTCGGGGTAGCCGGAGGCATGGGTTGCCTTGCCGAAGAACTCGACTTCGAGGCCGATGCACGCCAGAGCCGGGACACTGGCCACGTTCATCACCGCCGGGTGCACCAGCATGGCGGCATCGAGGTTGTCGAAACCACCTCGTTGGGCCATGAGTATCTTGCCCCCGTCCGACTCCTCGGCGGGCGTACACATGACGACGGCCGTACCGCCCTTCTCATCAATGGCACGGCGCACCGCCACGGCGGCTCCGGCTGCCGCGACGCCGACGATGTTGTGACCGCATGCATGGCCCATCTCGGGGAGAGCATCGTACTCTGCGAGGAAAGCGATGGCTGGCTTGTTCGTGCCGTACCTCGCTCTGGATGCGGTGGGCAACTGGCAGATCCCGCTCTCAACCTGAAACCCGTGAGAGTCGAGGTAGTCGCCGAGCCAGCATGAAGCCTTTGTCTCTTGGAAACCCAGCTCCGGATTGTCGTGGATGCGGTGGCTGAGCTCAACCAGTCTACCACGCTGGGCATCCACCTCATCGACCGCCGCCGCCTTGAGCCTGCCTATGCCCATGGCAAACCTCCTTCCTCCAGGTGCGCTCCGTCATGGCACTCGCTGCGCCAGCCTTCGCGCGTACCCTGTCCCACAACCGCCACATGAGGACCCGGTCGATGTAATGCCTCACGGCTGCTACACGAACGAGGCAACGCAGACGCGCTGCTCCCGCGTGTTGCAGCGTGCAACGCCCTTTGGCCGTCGGTGAGGGCAGGCTTCTGACCATGTGGTAATGCCTCGGTTTCAGTCGGGCGCATGGTGCTATGGAAGGGGGAACCTGCAGGGGGTAGGCCGAACCTATCGGCGCCGTGCGACCCGGCTGTAGCACTCTCGACAGTAAACAGGTCGGTCACCACGCGGTTGAAAAGGTACCTCTGTCTCCTTTCCGCACGCAGCACACACGGCGGGGAACATCTGGCGTGTGGTATTGTCACGCCTTGACCTGTTGTTGCCACTGCTGTTGGATTGCCTGGCCTTCCTCGCTGCCCGACATGCTGGGCAGCGCTTGGGCGGATGCCGATGGCCGATCTGGTGGAACTGTTCCTGCTCTTCAGAACTGAACGTGTAGGTAGCCCCGCAGTCGTAACACTCGAGGGTCATTTCCTCAAAGGGCAAATGCTAAACCTCCTCTCGAGAAACCTTGGTTAGAGCTTCGGCCATGCACGCTCCTGAGGAGTGCCGTGGAAACGCTAGAGGACCTGTGACCTTCCAGATGACCAAGACCTAACGCGCGTTCATTGTACACCAAGCGGCCAAGAACTTCAAATTGACGCCTGAGTAGAGGCACCGGGTGCACTTTCGTTGCCTGGAGACAGGCAAATCGGTTTACGTTCGGAGAGCCTTGCCGCGAGCAGCCGTCGCCACGATCCGGCCAGGCTGCGATGTCGGCGGTCATCGAGCGCAAGCCATCGCCGTGGCGCTCTAAGACCTGATGGCGAGCGCAGCCGGCATATAGAGCGCCTCGGCATACTGTTTCATCATGCGCGTGGCGCAGAAAGCAGGCGCCACTGAGCACATCGTCTTTTTGACCACCTGGAGCCACCGCACGGGGACTCCGTAGGCATCCCGCTCATAGTAGCGTGGCACGACCTCCTCTTCGAGGAGTCGATAGAGTGCGGCTGCGTCCAGCGCGTCGTCCGAACGCGGGTCGGCGCCTCGTTGCCCATCGGCGATCACCCAGCCGTTCTCACCGTTGTATCCCTCGTGCCACCAGCCATCGCGGATGCTGAGGTGCGGCACGCCGTTGAGCCCGGCCTTCATGCCACTGGTGCCACAGCCCTCGAGGCCAGGTCGCGGCGTGTTGAGCCAGACGTCGACCCCCTGGGTCAGATAGTGGGCCAGGTGCATGTCGTAGTCCTCGGCGAAGGCGACGCGGCCCTGAAAGCGGCGGTCCCTTGCCAGGCTATAGACCCGATGAACGAGGTACTGAGCTTCGAAATCAGCAGGGTGGGCCTTTCCTGCGAATACGATCTGGACCGGGCGCAGCGGGTTGGTGACGATTCGTTCAAGACGGTCGGTGTCCTGGAAGATGAGCGAAGGCCGCTTGTACGTCGCGAAGCGCCGGGCGAAGCCGACAGTCAACACCTCCACGTCGAGAAGGCTCCCCATCATGATGAGCTGGTCAGCACTCAACAGGCCGTCGCGCCAGGCCTTCTGGGCTCGCGCGAGCATGGCGCCAAGCAGTTTGCGTTTCAATACCCGGCGCACGGTCCACAGCTCGCCGTCGGGGATATCCAGGAGTCGGCTCCACAGATTGGGGTCATCTTGCCTGGTCAGCCAGTTGGCGCCCAGGTGTGCGTTAAGAAGACGCTTCAGCTCCGGAGCGAGCCAGGTGCCTATGTGGACCCCATTGGTCACGTGGTTTATCGGCACCTGTTCCTCGCGCAGTTCGGGCCACAAGCCGTGCCAGATCCTGCGGGCAACCTGCCCGTGCGAGAGGCTCACGCCGTTGATGTGGTGGGCGGTCTTCAAGCCGAGCACGGTCATGTTGAACGTGTGAACGGCACTGCCGGAGTCCTCTCCCAGGGCCGTCAGAGCTTCACCGGTCGAGCCGAGTGATTCCAGGTAGCTGCGAAGATACCTTCCCACAAGTTGAGCGGGAAAGACGTCTGTGCCCGCGGCCACTGGCGTGTGCGTAGTGAACACCGTGGTCGACCTGACGCGACGGAGTGCGTCCTCGAAAGGAACGCCGGTGTCGACCAGCTCGCGGATACGTTCCAGCATCATGAACGACGTGTGGCCTTCGTTCGCGTGCCACAGGCAAGGCTTGATTCCCAGCGCTCGCAGGGCACGCACGCCGCCGATTCCAAGCACCAGCTCCTGCTCCACCCTCTGCTCCCTGTCGGCGGTGTAGAGACGCGAGGACAGCTTGCGGTCCTGGGGTGAATTGGCCTCCAGGTTGGTGTCGAGGAGGTACAGGTTGGTGCGCCCCACCTTCACCTGACAGACGGCCACTGAGACGGGCCTTTGCTCAAGTCGAATCTGGATAGTCACTCTGTTGCCTTGGGGGGTGCATAGACGGCACAGCGGCGCTTCGCCGAAGTCGAGTTGACGGTAGTCGCATTGCTGCCAGCAATCGGGGGACAGGCGCTGGTGGAAGTAGCCCTGCGGGTACATGAAGCCCACTCCCACCATCGGTATCCCCAAATCGCTCGCCTCCTTGCATATGTCCCCCGCCAGCACGCCGAGCCCCCCAGCGTAGAGGGGCAGGGAGTTGTGGATGGCGAACTCCATCGAGAAATACGCAACGGGTGCGGGCAGCGCACTGGGGTGCTGGCGGTCGAACCAGGTAGCCTGGTCTGACATGTACGTGTCGAAATTGGACAGCACCGAATCGTACAGGTCGAGGAAGACCGGGTCCTGGGCGGCAGCCTGCAACCTGCCTGGACCGACATCGCACAATTGCTTCACTGGATTGTGGCCGCTCGCGCTCCAGAGTTGATAGTCCAGCGCTCGAAACAGGTCACGGGCTTCCGTGTGCCATGACCACCACAGATTGTCGGCAAGCTCACGCAGTCTGCCAATACGTTCCGGAAGCTTGGATAGCGACTCTGTATCTTTCACCTAGCTCTTACTCCCTTCGGGCGTCGCGCCGCAGTAGCTGGTCTACTCACCGACCCCAGCAACGGCGCGGTGACTACCACTGATTATAGCACCAGGACGGCATAACTACCCATGGGAGAAGAGTCATCAGCAAGGAGGATACCTCGGAGCGATTCACAGAGAAAGCGCAAAGCCCAGGTACAGCTTGGCTGCCCGAACAACCTGCTCCAGGGACACGGATTCTTCCGGGGTGTGGGCCGCCTCCAGACGGCCCGGCCCGAGAATGATAGGGTCGGTGCCGGCAGCCCACAGCACGTTCCCGTCGGAATGGCTCCTGAAGTCCTGAGGCTCCCAGGGAAGGGACATCTGGTTGAATACCTCTCTCAGTCTCTTCACCAGGGCTCTCTCCGGGGAGATGCGATACCCGGAGTGAGTGTCCTCGAACCGGACGTAGGCGTCGAGGCCCGCGATGCCGGCGCCGGCCCGTTCCACAAGCTGCTCCAGGTCGGTCTTCAGGACATCCATCCTCGAGTCTGGCAGCACGTGGAGGTCCAGCCACGCCTCGCACATATCGGGCACGACGAAACCGCCGGGGTAACCCGAGAGCTGCCTGATGTTGTACACCAGCGGGTGAGAAAGGGATGTCGCGTAGTCGGTGACCTGGAGAAGCAGCCTGAGCATCGGCTCAATGGCGTTCTGCCCGAGCTCCGGCATCGAGGAATGCGCTCTCCTGCCGCGGGTACGCAGGAGTACCTCCAGATAGCCGTAGTGGCCGAGGCACGGTGCAAGATTGGTCGGCTCGCCGACGACTGCCCACGGGAAGCTGTGCTCGCGGACAAGTGTCTTGGCCCCATCGCTATCTTCCTCTTCCCCGACCACCAGGGCGAGGCTGACCGGCGGGAAGGTGTCGGCGTTCTCAGCCAGCACGGTGAACGCCTCTATCATCGCCGCACAGCCGCCTTTCATGTCGGAAGTGCCAAGCCCGAAGGCGGTGTCTCCTTCTGCGTAGAAGCCGTAGTCTTCGAGGTCATAGGCAGTGACCGTGTCCAGGTGACCGACGAAGCAGACTTCCACTTCGTTGACATCGTCGGGAACGACGACGAGGTTGAAACGGTTCTCATCGACCTCCTGCCTGGCCACGGGCAGACCGCTGTCCCTGAGGCGCTGCTCAGCGTATCTCAACGCCTCTTCCTCCTTCCCTGACGGACTGTAGATGTCTACCAGGTCCTTGAGGAGGCTTCTGACTCTGTCGGGCTGCACGTCCATGGCTCTCTCCGTCTTGCCAACCGCTATGCCAATCTGTGTACTGGATCGCGCGCCGCCGTCGCGTTTGCGCTTGCCCGTCCGCGCTCTCACAAGGGGAGACGAGGACCTACGGCTTGAGCGCATCTGGCCCAGGTGGAGTGGAGGGTGGGGGTTGAGCCCTGGTCCCTTTCCTGGCCAGTCTCCGCAGTGTCTTGCCCAGCCATAGATGGTCGCTGCGAACCGAGAAGCCGATTGCCTTGAAGAAGGCGATGGCGGCGGCGTTGTCGCCCTGCGTATCTGCTATCACCATCCTCACGCCTTCTTCGCGAAATCTGTCTTCCAGCCTGCGGTAGAGGCGCTGGCCCAGCCTCGTTCGCCGATGGGCCTCGTCGATGCCCATCCATGCCACATATCCGTACTTGCGCCAGGCCGTTCCCTCCTTCTCTATTGTGGTGCCCAGGATGAAGCCGACTATCTGGCCCCCCTTGTCCGCCACCAGGCAGTAGTCGGGGTCAGACGAGAAATAGTCGGTGACCTCGTACGGGTCCCAGGTGCGGTAAAGGATGGGCAGTTCCTCGCTAGTGAAAAGCTCCTCGCCGAGGTGGTAGACGTCGGCGATGTCATCAATATCCATCTCCCTTATGACTACGTTGCCTTTTCTCTTGCTCTGGGCTGGTATGTCTGATGTCATCTCCTCCCCTCCACAGATAATCGGTCACAATAGGGCTGGTGGCCTCAGCCTTCGAGCATCCCGTCAGGATCACGGTCCCGCATCAGGCGCTCATACCAGGGCAGAATGCGCGTCTTGTAGACCTCCTCCAATTGGTCGAGCAGCTCCACGGGATCGGGACTCGATACAACCACCGCTCCTGTGTCCTTCTTCACCAGTGAGATGATCGTTTTGAGGTGCTGGGTGATGCCATCCGTATTCTCGAGGATGCCTATGACCTTGCCCTCGTCGTAGGCGATAGCGAACTCTCCGAGGGTGCCGGTACGCCCGCCAGCGAAGACGACCACGTCGCACGACCTGATATTCTCTATCTCGCGACCCATCAAACCGCTGCCCGTGTAGATAAGCGCGTCGTAGCCCCGCACGGGAGAGTGAAACCTGAGAACGTGCTCCTCGAAGTCGAGGGCGGGAGAGACGCCGACCACCACGCCGTTGAGGCTGTCCGCCCCCTTGACCGCCTCATGGGGCAGACCCGGGCAGGCTCCAGTCACAAGGACGTAACGACGGCGCGCGATCTCTTTTCCGAGTTCATATAGGCGCTGGCTCACCTCTGCGGGGATGGTTCCTCCGGATGAGCCCATGACACCCACGGTCATTCTGGGGAACGGGAAGTCGCTCTGGAGCGGTTCGTTGGTCAATTCCATCCTCCTGGGTTTGGCAATGAAGGTGTGTTCGTCGCTACACGTCACCGTGTGAGAGGCACACGCTGGGCTTGAGCTGTGCGATCGTGGATTGCGGCGCAAGCCGGTACTTGTCGACGGTGGCTGACGCCTGATAATAGGCCAACGATGGCAGGTTGTCAACGAAGCGCGAGCGGCGGACCCGGGTGGTGAGCGTGGCAACCTGCGCCGTCACCAGAGTCGCGACGGTTTCACGAGTCTCACCAAAACCGACAAACCGGGGCAGCACCAGCCCGTTGCGGTGACATGCATTGTTATCTGCTATCATATTTGTAGCTCGCTTGTGGCAAAATGGCCAATACTATATAATTGTCGCCCAGTCGATTCGGGCGCGCATGTGCCCTGACGCACCGGGGTGAAAGCAAGGGGGCCAGTCTCTCAGCCGCTTCCGTGGTGGGCTGCGGGTGTTGGCCCGGGTCAATCGAGCGCAAGGGAGGTGCGAAATGGCAGACTACGACGTGGTCGTCATCGGCGCGGGTTGCGGTGGTCTGACGGCGGCGGCGCTTCTGGCGAAGCAGGGGCGCCGGGTCCTGCTACTGGAGCAGAGTGAGCTTGTCGGCGGATGCTGCTCTACCTATGAGCGCGACGGCTATCGCTTCGACCTCGGCGCATCGGTGATAGAGGACGTGGAAGTGATAGACTGGGCCTTCGAGCGGCTGGGAACGACGCTCAATGACGAGGTCGACCTCATCACCTGTGACCCTGTCTTCAACGTAATCCTCCGGGACGGCACCAGGTTGAAGTACCCGTTGTCGAGCGAAGACACAGCCAGAGAGATCGCCAGGACGGCGCCGGGGGACGAGAAGGGCTGGAACGCCTACGCCGGCTACATGGACGCTTTCCTGAACAAGGCCCTGGAGGGCTTCTTTCTCAGTCCGGCGAACACCCTGACGGACGTGGTCAGGATGTTCCGCCGCACGCCGGGGTTGCTCAGGTTCGGCCCGCTATTCCTCCAGAGCTATCAGGACGTGATGAAGAGGTACTTCAAGGACGACCGGATTCGGGAATCGCTCTCCTTTCAGTCGTTCTACGTAGGGCTTCCGCCCGAGCTGTGCCCCGGGCACTACGCCATGATACCCTACTCGGAGCACAGGGGCCTCTACTACACCAGGGGTGGCATGATACAGATTCCGGCCGCGCTGCAAAGACTGGGGGAGGGGTTGGGGATGGAGCTCAGGCTGAACACCCGCGTGAGGCAGGTTATGGTTCGCAACCGGAGGGTGGTCGGGGTGGCGCTGGCTGACGGCACGGAGGTGACGGCCGACCTGGTTGTGTCTGACATCAATGCCAGGCAACTCTACCTGGATCTCGTTGGAGAAGAGCACCTGCCCTGGCTTGCCCGTGTGGGTCTCAAGAGCTATGAGTACTCCATGGCCACGCCGATGATATACCTGGGTGTGGACTACCAGCCTCCCCTTGAGTCGCACCATACACTCGCCACCATCCCCATGGATGATACGGCCGATTTCTGGTGGAACACCTACAAGAAGGGGCGCTTCCCGGTCGAGCAGTTCGGCATCATCAGCTGGACCACCGGCTCAGACCCGGCCCTGGCCCCCGAGGGTCATCACGTGATAGTGCTCACACTGGCGCCGGGCCCCTACAGGCTCGAGGGAACCGATTGGGATACAGAGAAGGCAGCGCTTCAGGAGAAGATTATCAAGTACTACTCGGATAGATACATCCCCGGTCTGGCTGAGCACGTGAAGGTGGCTGAGTTCTCGACTCCGCTCGACTTCGAGAGGAGGCTGCTCTCTCCCGAGGGGGCCATCTACGCGCTGAATCAGGACCTCACCAACGGCATAGTGTTTCGCCCGGCGGCGAAGTCGAAGTCCATCAGAGGCCTGTATCTGGTGGGCGCCTCGACTCACCCGGGCGGTGGCGTGCCCACCACCATCGCCTCCGGGATGATCGCCGCTGACCTCATAGAGAAGCATGAGAAGGGGTAGGAGGCACGGGTGATGAGATCGAAGATGCGTTTCCTGAGAAACCTGCTGAGGCAGGTCCGATACCTCGTACCTCGTTACTACGCGTGAGCTGGGACCGGCTGGTGCGCGGCCGGTAGGGCACGTCTGAGCGGCCTCGTCTGGACGGGTGTGACGGAGGGATGCACGGTCACGGTTCGCCCTGTGGACGTGCCGCAGAGCTTCGGCCTATAATGGCCAGGTGCGCGGATTCGGCGACGGCGCGCGTGGGACAGGGCGTTGAGCACGAAAAGAGTAGCCATAGTTGGGGTGGGAAACCTGCTCCTCATGGACGAAGGGGTGGGTGTTCATGTGGTGCAGGAGTTGCAGAACCGGCGTCTCCCGCAGGGAGTCGTCCTGGTGGATGGGGGTACGTCTCCCGACGCACTGGCATATGCGGGCGATGTGGACAAGCTAGTCATCGTGGATGCGGTAAGGGGTGGTGGCGAGCCGGGCACGGTATACAGGCTCTCGGTCGATGACATCGAGCAGACGGAGAAGGACCCCATGTCGTTGCACGAATGGGAGCTCATGGACAGTCTCAAGCTCAGCTCATACTGGGACCGGGAGAAAGAGACGATCATCATCGGCGTTGAGCCAGCCGAGATGGAGTGGGGTCTGGAGCTGTCCTCCCGTCTGGAAGCAAGCATGCCTCACGTGATACAGGCCGTGCTGGACGAGACGCGCTGACCGGCGAGCGCCACACAGTACGCCGGGGGTCACGAAAGCCGGCCCGCTATGACGCGGCGATTCTGTCTAGCTTCGCCAGAACCTCTTTCGCACCGCCGATAATCTCGTCGAACAGCTCCTGCACGCTCAACACCTTGTCGATCAGGCCCACTGCCTGTCCGGCCGGCCCTATGCCGGCCTCGAGGTCGCCTTCTCTCAGCACTTCCGCCGTCTGCTCCCCACCGATGATGGGGATGATCTCCTGGATGGTGGCGCCCTTCTCCTCCATGTCGGCCAGCTTCTTGGCCGTCTCGCTGATGAGCACGCGGTGGTTGTTGCGAATGGAGCGCATCACCACCATGGTATCTGTCTCACTGGACCTCAGCAGCCAGTCCTTGAAGTTCTGGTGGGTGGGGGCCTCACAGGTGGCCATGAATCTGGTGCCGATGACCACTCCCTCTGCGCCCATAGCCAGGGCGGCGAGGAATCCGCGTGCGTCAGCCACGCCACCGCCGGCTATGACCGGTATGGAAACAAGGTTGACCGTCGCCGGCAGCAGCACGAAGGTGCCCACGTTCAGTATCCCGGTGGCGCCGCCATTCTCCATGCCGACCACTGCGACCGCGTCCACGCCTACCTGCTCGGCCTTCTGAGCATGCCTGGAGGCGGCGCACTTGTGGATTACGGTGACGTTGGCCTCCTTGAAGCGAGGAAGGTACTCCTCAGGCGTCTTGTTCCCCGAGGTCTCCACGATGGGGACGCCTTCCTCGAGCAGGGTATCGATGTACTGCTCGTTGGGCAATGCGTTGAGGGCCGGAAACAGGCTGAGGTTGACGCCGAAGGGTTTGTCAGTGAGGCTTCTGGTTCTCCTTATGTCGTCGCGAAACGCTTCTATTGACGGCGTGCGCGCCGAAGTGAGGACACCCAGTCCTCCGGCGTTGGAAACGGCCGCAGCCAGCTCCGGACACGATACCCAGAGCATACCGCCCTGGATTATCGGGTACTCGATACCCAGCAGTTCGGTGATCCTGGTCTTGAACATATATGACTCCTTGTCGCGCTACGCCTTGGTCTTCGCTGTCAGTGATGCCATGACAGCCTCGGCCTCGGCAATGGTCCGCTGGATCACCTCGGCCACGGTAGGGATGTCTTTCACAAGACCGGCTCCTTGTCCGCACATAAGGATCCCGTTCACCGGGTCGCCGCCGATGGTGGCCTCGGCAAAGAGTCGTGACCCCACGGCGAAACGCATCGTTGATGCCCAGCTCCTCCTGCCACCGCCGACGCCTGACTCCTGGTTCTTAATGGCCCACGCGGTGCGCACCATCTGGCCCCAGGACATGTTGAGCGTCTTCTTCATGTGGAGCGCCGCCTTACTGGCGTCGACGAAGGCCCACTTGCTGCTCTTCAGGAGGTCTTCCGCGGCCTTGTTCCTCAGTACACGGCAGTTGATCCCGTCGAACGCGGGGTCGATAACCGTGGACTCGATGTCCGCGTCAATCCAGGCCTGGCGTATGGTGTCAGCGACCTCGGCCTCCTGGGTGGCGGCCAGCCTGGTGCCCATGGCAATGCCCTCTGCTCCCAGGGCGAGCGCCGCCGTCAATTGCTTGCCGTCTGTGTAGCCCCCGGCAGCGATGCATGGGACACTCACCGCGCTGCTGATCGCCGGTACGAGCACCAGGGCGCCAACGTTGCCGGAATGCGATGCAGCCTCATAGCCAGTGATGATAACGGCGTCCGACCCGAGTTGCTCAGAGCGCATCGCGTGCCTCACGAAGGCCACGGTGCCTATCACCTTGCCACCGTACCCATGCACCGCCTCGATAACCGGCGCGATCTGAGGGGGTCGACCCAGAGCGTAGTTCAGTACCGGCACCTTCTCTTCGAGGACAACCGGAATGAGTTCGCCTGTGCCCACGCCAAGTGTGAGGTTGATCCCAAAAGGCTTGTCAGTGAGTTCCCTGATCTCCTTGATGGCATTCCTGATGCCATCCTTGTCGTAGTGGGAGCCGGCAAGAACGCCGAGTCCGCCTGCATTTGAGACCGCGGCGGCAAGCTTCGGCGTGGTGAGCCAGTTCATGCCGGACAGCATAATGGGGTGCTCGATCCCGAAGAGCTCAGTCATCCGTGTCTTCATTTGCCTTTCCTTTCTATATGGTGCTTAGCGTTCCCCGCAGGTCGCGGCGTGTGTACGACACTCAAGGTGTGCGAAGGGGGTCGCTTGATCCCCGTCGGACCGGCGACCCCCGTGTTGACTAGCCAAATTTGGCGTCGGTCTCCTTTACCACCTCCTCGGCTTCGGCCATGATGCGGTCAAACAACTCTCGCACGGTGGGCAGGTCGTCGATCATGCCGGTGACCTGTCCCAAGGGAAGGATGGCGTCCTTCTCACTGGCGCCGTCGAGGAGTGCTGACAAAGAGGTAACATCGAATCCCAGGCGCGCCATGTCGGCGGGGCTGCGGCCCTTCAGGCCCATTGATATGAGCTGCCCCCACGAGGCCCCGGTCATCTGTTTAACCTCTATGGCGCTGGACATAGATTTGAATATGGGCGCCCGCTGTTGCTCCATGACCTCGGCAATATCGGTCTTGAGGAACCTGCCTGGCAGGCCATCGATCCTGGGAGTATACATGGTGTCTTCAACAGTAGCGTTGTGGCAAAGGCGTGCGATGCTTTCGTGGACGTCGGCCTCCTGGGTGAGGAGCAGCCTGGTGCCCATCGATATGCCGTCGGCGCCGAGCGCCAGGGCGGCTACCAGCCCGGCACCGTCGCAGAAGCCGCCAGCGGCGATGATGGGTATGCTCAGCTCGCGGGCCATGTGTCGGACAAGCACCAGCGTGGTGACATCGCCGCCATGGGCCGCCGCTTCGTGTCCGGTCACGATCAGGGCATCCGCTCCGTCCTTCTGCGAGCGGATGGCGTGTCTCATCATCACCACCGTGCCCATCACCTTCCCGCCGTACTCGTGGACCCCGTTGATGATCCAGTCGCCGCGGCCAAGGGCGTAGTTGACCACCGGCACCTTCTCCTCGATTATCACCTGGGCGTTCTCCCTGGCGTGGGGCAGGAGGAGCGTGGCGTTGGCGGCAAAGGGCCTGTCGGTGAGTGACCTGATCTCTCGTATCGCTTCCCTAGTCTGGTCAGGGGTGAGCGGGCCGGTGGCGAGCATCCCAAGTCCACCGGCGTTGGAGACTGCGGCAATGAGCTTCGGCATGGCCACCATGCTCATGCCGGCAAGCATGATGGGGCGTTCTATGCCGAACAGCTCGGTCATCCTAGTCTTCATATGTAAATGTGCTCCTTGTCGTGTGCTGCTGGACTCTCCCAAACGGTTCCGTAATGGACTGCAGTGTCTGTCTCGCGCGCAGTTGACGAGACACACACCGCTCTCAGTATATCATCGGGGGTCAGGTTTGAACAACTCAGGCCGCTGGCCGCTCGCCACGAGCGCTCACAGCGGTTTCCCACCTCCGCACCGAGCCCGTCGGTGGCGGCTATGCTGGATTTCGCCCGAGGTTATCAACTATAATCGAGGGAGGCTGGTGCACATGCTGAGAACACACGTTTGTGGTCAACTCAACGTGGACAACGTCGGCGAGCAGGTGATGCTCGCCGGTTGGGTTCATCGCCGCAGGGATCACGGCGGCCTAATCTTCATCGACCTGAGGGACCGCGAAGGTCTGGTACAGGTGGTCTTCAATCCAGAGGTCTCCGCCGTGGTGCACGAAGAGGCTACCAGGCTGCGCAACGAGTGCGTGATTAGGGTCAGCGGCCAGGTGGAGAGGCGCCCATCAGGGAGGAGGAATCCGAACTTGGCCACGGGCGAGGTTGAAGTCGTCGCCCGGGAACTGGAAGTGCTGAATGCCTCGAAGACGCCCCCCTTCAGCGTGAACGAGGACGTTGACGTGGACGAGAACGTCCGCTTCAAGTACCGCTATCTCGATCTGCGCCGGCAGAAGATGAAGGAGAACATCATCCTACGCCACCGCGTCGTCAGGTTCATGCGCGACTTCCTGGATGCCAGGGGCTTCATTGAGATAGAGACACCCATTCTCATCAAGAGTACCCCGGAGGGGGCGCGGGACTACCTGGTGCCGAGCCGGGTGCAACCGGGGAAGTTCTACGCTCTTCCGCAGTCCCCGCAGCAGCTCAAACAGCTCCTTATGGTCGCCGGCTTTGAGAGGTACTACCAGATTGCCAGGTGCTTTCGGGACGAGGACCAGCGCGCCGACCGTCAGCCGGAGTTCACCCAGCTTGACGTCGAGATGAGCTTCGTCGAAGAGGAGGATATTCTCCAGCTCACCGAGGAGCTGTTCACGTCGCTGGTGGAGTCGGTCACGCCGGACATGCGGGTTTTCAGACCTTTCCCGCGGCTGTCATTTGCTGAGGCGATGGAGCGCTACGGCACGGACAAGCCGGACCTGCGCTACGGGCTCGAGATACACGATGTATCGGACGTTGCGGGTGAGTCGGAATTCGCGGTGCTGCGCTCGGCGGTGGAGACAGGTGGCGTGGTTAGGGGATTCGCTGCCCCCGGGTGCGCCGGCTACTCGCGGCGCCAGGTCAATGAGCTGGCCGAGTTCGTGCAGGCCAGGGGTGCCAGAGGGCTCGTCAGCCTGCCGGTCGGTGACGCGGACGGCAAATCGGTGGCCGCTAGATTCCTTACGCCGGACCAGGTCGGGCAAATGGCGCACCGCCTCGGAGCGAGCAACGGGGATATGCTGCTCATTGTTGCCGGAGAGGCCAGGATGGTTGCTGACTCGCTCGGTGCGCTGCGAGAGGAGATGGCGCGCCGGCTCGAACTCGCCGATCCCGGCCTGCTGGCCTTCTGCTGGGTCATCGACTACCCGTTGCTGGAGAGGGGAACCGACGGCGGATGGGAGGCGATGCATCATCCGTTCACGGCCCCGAGGGAGGAGGACGTGGCGCTGCTGGAGACCGCCCCCGAGAAGGTGCACGCCAAGCACTACGACATTGTGTGCAACGGTTGCGAGCTGTCCAGCGGCAGCATCAGGATTCACTCAAGGGGGCTCCAGGAGCGGGTCCTCAGAGTGCTGGGGTACACCGACGAGGAGATTGGGCAACGGTTTGGCCATCTGCTCGAAGCGTTCGAGTATGGTGCTCCACCGCACGGCGGCATAGCGCCGGGCATCGACCGGCTGGTGATGCTTCTGGCTGGCGAGGAGACCATCCGGGACGTCATTCCCTTCCCGAAGAACCAGGGCGCGGCGGACGTGATGTTTGACTCTCCGTCAGAGGTGTCCGAGGGGCAGCTCAGGGAGCTTCATCTGAAGTTGCAGCTTGACTGAGGAAGGTCTCCGTGGGCCCGGGCCGCGCGACAGGCTGGCCGAGGTCTCTCCTAAGCCCTCACATGCCGAGGTAGGCCTCCCTGATGTCGTGGGCGGCCGCTATTTCATCGACAGTCCCCTCTGCCTTGATGATGCCCTCGTGCATCACGTAGGCGTAGTCGGCGACACCCAGGCTCACTTCGACGTTCTGCTCAACGAGGAGGATGGTGAGGCCTATCTCAGTTCTCATCTTCGTGATGGCATCATATACCTCACCCACGAGCTTGGGGGCCAGTCCCTGGCTCGGCTCGTCGAGCATTATCATTCGGGGTCTGGTCATCAGCGCACGGGCTATGGTAAGCATCTGCTGCTGTCCGCCGCTGAGCGAGCCAGCCTTCTGTTTGGCACGTTCCTTCAGGATGGGGAAGAGGGAGTACACCAGTTCGAGGGACTCGGGGATGGACTTGGCCGCCTTTCTGGGGTAGGCGCCCATCATGAGGTTCTCGCGGGTGCTCATGCTGGCAAACAGATGCCTGCCCTCCGGCACCAGCGTGATGCCCATCTCCACCTTCTTGTGAGACGGCAGCCGGGTGACGTCTCCCTCCTCGTAAGTGATGGTTCCACCCCAGGGCTGGAGAGACCCCAGGACGGTTCTCAGCAGGGTTGTCTTCCCCACACCATTAGGCCCCAGCAACGCGGTGATCGACCCTTTCTTCACCTTCAGGCTGGGTCCCCACAGCACCTGCATCGGGCCGTAGCCGGATTCAAGTCCCTCAACTCGTAGCATCGCTCTCCTCGACGTTGGGGCGTCCCAGGTACACGTCCACGACCCGCTGGTCGCTCAGGGCCTCGGCCGTTGGGGCGTCGACCAGTTTCCTCCCCTGGTGAATGACGACTACCCTGTCGGCGAAGCCTTTGACGGCCCGCATGATATGCTCAACCATGGAGATGACAGCGACGCCTTCCTCCCGCTGGATCCTCTTCATAAGGCTTACGATCCCGTCGATGTCCTTGGGGTGCATGCCGGCCATGGCCTCGTCCATCAGGAGGAGCTTCGGCTTCATTGCGAACGCGCGGGCCATCTCCATCAACTTCTTCTCGACGGGGGTGAGGTTCCCCGCCGGCTTGTCCCTGTGCTCAGAGATGCCCATGACCTCGAGGTAATGGTCAGCCATCTCCAGCGACTGGTCCACGCTCAGTTTGTCCGCCAGCGAACCGAACATGGCCCCCACGGCCACATTCTCGCGGACTGATGCGGAGGCGAATGGCCTCGGGATCTGGAAGGTCCGTCCCATTCCCATGGGTGACCGCCGGTAGATGGGCACCCTGGTGATGTCGGCGCCCTCGAAGAGGACCTTGCCCTCGTCGGGCACGTAGACGCCGCTGATGACGTTGTACAGTGTGGTCTTGCCGCTGCCGTTGGGGCCGACTATGCCCAGTGCCTCTCCGTGATGCACGTCCAGGTTCATACTGTCGACGGCCACCAGGCCACCGAACCTCTTGGTCACGTTCTCCAACCTCAATAGCGCCGTCATGACGTCAGCCTACACTATATATCTCTCCAATGCCGTGCCCTTGACCTTCCGCTTCACCACGCCGACGATCCCCTGCGGGAAGGTGACGATGATGACGAGGAGGGCCGGGGCGAAGATGAGCAGTTGATATCCCGGCAACGCGATGGCCAGCCAGTACTTCGATAGCCCGTATACCAGTCCTCCGACGACGGGGCCGAGGAGTGTGCCGGCGCCCCCAAGCATGACGATGACAATCGCCTCCACCGTGTAGGTTATGAGGAAGACGTCGGCCGGGAACACGTACGTCGTTTTCAGGGCCCAGGCCGAGGCTCCTATCAGGCCGGCGAAGGCGGCGCTGGTCACGAACGCGATTATCTTGTACTTGGTGACGTTGATACCCATGACCTTGGCGGCGTCCTCGTCCTCTCTCAGCGCGGTCAAGGCATAGCCGACCCGGGTCCTCATGTAGTGGATGGTCACGAAGGCTGCGACTATGGCTATGAGGAGTACCAGCACATCCGCCCAGAAGGTGGACAGGGAGTTGGCTGTCGGCCCGAACACCTCTTTGAGCTGGCGGGAGAAGATGATGCCTTCCGAGCCGCCCCATATCTTAGCCCCGTCGATGAAGTATCTGAACCCCTCGCTCACGCCTATCGTGGCAATGGCGAAGTAGGCGCCGCGCAGTCGCAGGGCGACACCGCCCACCGCTATCGACAGCAGGACCGCCATGACTACTCCCAGGATGAGGCCGATGGCGATTATGCCCACTCCGAGCTGCGGAAACGCGGCGAGCCTGGATATCGCTATGGCCATGCCGTAGGAGCCGAGGGCAATGAAGGCCACGTAGCCGAAGTCCACATACCTGGTCATGCCGATGAACACGTTGAACGCCTGGCCGACAGCGGCGTAGAACAGCACCAGGGCCACCATCTGCCACATGCCGGGCAGATACAGGCCCAGCAACAGCAGGATGATGTACGCCGCGTAGACCGGCAGGAGCGGCAGGTACTTCATCAATCCAGACCAGCGTGGGGCAGCCATCTCGACTCCTACTTACCTCCCAGCAGGCCGGTGGGCTTCCACAAAAGGAGCCCCAGCAGTATCGCGAAGGACAGGAACCTGGTGAGAGCGAAGGGTTCCACATTGGGCAGCAGCGAGAAGAGGGTATACGAGCCGTTCTCCACGAGGCCGAATATCAGGCCGGCGTAGAAGGCCCCCCAGGGCGAGGTCAGCCCACCGAGAACGGCTATGACGAAGGCTTTGAGCGTGTACCCGGCACCCATATAGGGGTTGATGCCAACCGGAATGAACATCGTGAGGAGGACCCCGCTCATAACGGTGAGGCCGATCCCGACGGCGAAGCTGGTTCCATAGACCCGTCCGACATTCACCCCGCACACCCGCGCGCCTTCCGCGTCCTCAACCACCGTTCTGATGGCCGTTCCGGCCCGGGTCTTCTTGAACCACAGGTAGACCAGCACCGCTATGGCGATTGCCCCGAGGAATGCGTACAGCTTGGTAAGAGGGATGACGGTGATTGGCAGGGCTATCTTGCCCAGAGCCCAGTTGAATCCCCGGAACTCCGAGCCCCACAGGACCTTCGCTACCTCCTCGAGGAGAATGCCAATGGCGAATGTGGCGAGCAGTGTGGCCAGCTCGGGGGCGCCGATGAGCCTTCTCATGATGAGATAGAAGAAGACCAGGCCCAGGGCGATGCCTATGACCAGGGCGATCGGGATCGCGGCTGGTGGGGGCAGACCGAGCAATACGAAGAGCCAGTAGGTGATGAATGCTCCGGCCATGATGAAGGCTCCGTGCCCGACATTAACAACACGGAGCACCCCGAAGATGAGACTGAGCCCCATCGTGGCAACGCCATAGACGGCTCCCAGGAGCAGCCCCTGCGTCAGGTTTCCCGCTAGCTGTTCGAGCAGCATGCTATATCGGCTCTTCGTGTCTATGTGAAGACAGCATCAGAAAGGAGGGCCCTCAAGCCCGCAACTGGGCTTAAGGGCCCTGGTTATTGACTCAAGCTGGCAAGACGACCCATCTGTGCCTGCATGCGATGCGGCCAGTGTCCCCGCTTCCTCCGCGACCCCGTACGCATACGTCCTAGTCGGGGATTGCCTTGACGCCAGCCTCTCTCTCAGCGATAGTAGGTATAGGATAGCAGAGCTCCCCCGTCTGTGCTTCAGCAGGCCATATGATGACTCTCTCGCCGTCCTGCCACTGGACGTCCACCATCGAATGCCCAACCTGAAGGCCGGTCTCGTCAACATCCCAGCCACCGTAGAAGGACATGAAGTTGAGCTCTCCAAGCGCGTCCCTGACGGCGTCGGAGTCGAGGCTGTCGACCTTCTCCGCCGCCAGCACCAGCGCCAGGACCGCGGCTCCCGCCTCGGCGGCGTGGTAGTCGGGCATGAGGTCCTCACCGGCGATTTCCTGGAACAGGTCCAGGAAGTCATCCTGAGACGGGCCAAACCACTCCAGCCCGGCGGCCTGAGCCGCCTCGGCCGAATAGGTGACTCCGTACTCCCAGTGCGAGGGACCCATCACACCCTCTGCGGCGCAGGTCAAAGCTTCATAGAAGGCAGGCAGCGTGGCGCTGGCTATGAGGGAAATCGCACTGGCGTTGATATCCAGGTCCGCCACCTGGCGGCACAGAAGCTGGCCGTCTTCGTAGTGGCCGCCGCCAAGAATGATGTCTGGCTCGGTAGCCTTCAAGTCAGAGAGCAGCGGCGTAAGGTCGGTCACACCTTGTGGATACGTCTCAGCGAAGACAATCTCGAAGCCCAGGTTCTCGGCGTGAGCCTCGGCTCCATCCATGACCATCCTGGCGAACTCAGACTCCTCATAGGCAAGCGCGACCCTGGTTGCGGTCGGGTCCACTTCGTGGATCATGTCGAGGGTCCCCACGTGGTACAGCTTCCCCGGGCCGATGGTCTGAACAGCGTACTCGTACCCCTGTTCGAATATGCGGTCGCTGGCCCCCCCGTGGTCCATGTACACCATACTGTACTGCTCGGCTATGGGAGCCCCGGCAAGCGTCAGTCCGGAGCTGTAGGGTGCGAGGATGAAATCGACATTGTCCACCGTGATAAGCCGCTCGATGAGGCTGGTCACGGTCTCCTTCTTGGATTCACAGTCATACGAGATGTACTCGAGTGCAAACTGCTCTCCGCCGATGCTTACACCCCCGTGCACGTCGTTGACCCACTTGATGCACGCCTGCACCCCGCCGTATGCCTGCTCGCCCGCCTTGGCGTGCGTACCCGACAGGCATATGGGGTGCCCTATGATGACGGACTCGTCCCCGCCGCCGCCACCACACCCGCTGGTGGTCAGAACCAGCGCCAGGATCAGGATAACGCCGAGCGACATAACGGTGAGTCGCTTCCTCATGATGCCCCCCTTCTTGAGTTCCTCCATGCGCCGGGGCCTCGGTGAAAACATGGCGTCGGTGAGATGGAGTCCGTCAGTGCGCTGCCAAAAACAAGAAAAGGCGGCTCCTAATACAAGGAGCCACCATCAGCACCACAGCAAGCCGCTTCTTCATGCACACACTTGTCTTGTACGTGTATCGCCGACACAGGGCCACGAGCACCGGGCCAGGCTCACTAGGTTGACACCATGTTAGCACCGGGCCTTGGGGATGTCAAATCAGCGAATTGCCTCATAATAAATGTTACCGAGTGGGGTATCGTTGCCTCAAAAAAGGTGTTACCCAATGAGAGGCATGAGTAGAGCGAGCTTGACAGAGTATACCGAGGTGATGAAGGAGAGG
>JAXHUA010000123.1:0-41207 GCA_034189695.1 Chloroflexota bacterium
CCGAGATGGTCGATGTCATCGGGGCTATCCTCTCCGTTGTTCACCCTGATGATATGGCGGATGATCTCGACAAGGTCCTCACGCGTAAGAACGCTCTCCGTCTCGGTGACATCGAGTCCAAGCCTCTTGTTGAGCTTGTAACGACCGACTTTCCCCAGATTGTACCGGCGGGGGTTGAAGAGAAGGTTGTTGATCAGCCCTCTGGCGTTCTCCACTGTGAGAGGGTCGCCCGGCCTCAGTCGCTTGTAGAACTCAATGAGGGCGTCCTTCTCGCTCTTGATCGCTGCGTCGCGATCCATCGTTGCCTGGACGTACTGGTGCCTGGGGGATGTGTCGACGGCCTTGAAAAGCTTCAGGATTTGCTCGTCTTCCCCGTATCCGACGGCGCGCAGGATGGTGGTGGCCGGTATCTTCCTCTTGCCATCCACCTTGACAGAGAGCACGTCCTTGTTGCTGGTCTCGAACTCCAGTCTGGTGCCCCGCTCGGGAATCAGCTTGGCGTAGCAGAGCCGCCGTCCGCTGGACACGTCCTCTTCGAGAGTGAAGTAGACTCCCGGAGAGCGGATGAGTTGACTCACCACCACTCTCTCAACCCCGTTGATCATGAAGATGCCGTTGGGGGTCATCAAAGGCAGGTCGCCCATGAATATGTCCTGCTCTTTGATCTCCCCGGTCTCCTTGATGAGCAGTTGCACCCTGACGTAGAGCGGCGCCGAGTAGGTGAGGTCGCCCTCGCGACATTCGTGCTCTGAATGCTTCGGCTTGACGTTGTCGGGGCACATACGGCACATCTTGGTCTGGGGCGTATCGCTCCAGGCACCGCACGCCAGGCACTCGACATCCTTGGGATTGCGGAACTTGTAGTCGAGGAAGTGTAGCTCGAACCTGCTGCCGGTGAAGTCCCTGATAGGCGATATCTCTTCGAAGAGCTGCTTCAGACCCTCCTTCAGAAACCAGTCGAAGGAGTGAAGTTGGGTCTGGATCAAGTGAGGTACCTCGAGGATCTGAGGGATTTTTGAGTAGAGGCGCTTAGGAGGCGCCAAAGGCGATGAAGAAAGAATTGAAATCATACCAGAGCTCCTGAAATACTGATTCTGCTAGAAAAAGACACAAACAGCCCACACTGAACGGGTAACGTAAGCTAATGCCGGTGAGGGGTCAAGAGAGTATGTGGGGTTCTCATTGGCTAAACAGATAGGATAGCATACGACTGACCGCTTGTCAATACCTCCCGGCCATTGGCTCCTCTTGGTGTGCTGGACGCGCGTCTCGCGGCAGGCTGACGGGTGAACACGTGACGTGTTTGCCGTCAACACGGACCCGCGCGGGCAGGAGCCTGTCAGGCCTCAGGACTCAACTGGGCAGCGTACTCAAGCCCCGGCTCATAGTAACGGAACCGGTCGCGCCCCGCCGCTTTGGCGGCGTACATGGCGACATCGGCATGCTTCATCAATACGTTAGACCCCTCTCCGTCCTGCGGATAGACGGCGATGCCGATGCTGGTGGTGATGCGGAGCTTGCGGCCGTCTATGGTGAACGGCCGGCGCAGGGCGTGCAGGGCCTTATCAGCGACCCCGGCAGCGCTCTCCGCGGCCGCCATCTCCGGCAGTATCAGGATGAACTCATCGCCTCCCATGCGAGCAACGGTGTCTCCTTTGCGGACGGCGGCCCTGAGTCGGGCAGCCACCTTTACCAACAACCCGTCGCCGACGCTGTGGCCGAACACGTCGTTCACCGTCTTGAATCCGTCCAGGTCCAGAATGATGAGAGCGACGAGCTGCTGGTTGCGGGACGCTCGCACCAGTTCGAGTTGCAGGATCTCGTTGAACAGCAGGCGGTTCGGCAGCTCGGTGAGGGGGTCGTGATAGGCCAGATGCCTGATGGTCTCCTCCGCTGCCTTGCGCTCGCTGATGTCGCGGGTGATCCCGAGGACGCCCATCGGTCGCCCGTCGTCGTCGCGCAGGAAAGTCACCGTGAGTTCAGTCCATACAGTGGAACCGTCCTTGCGCGATGTTTCCACCTCGAGGCTCCGGACCCTGGTCGGGTCGTTTCCCGGCTCGTGTTCTTTGGCAAGCTCTTCAACCAGTACCTTCTTCGCTGCCTCGAGGGAGGCTGGTGTGAAGCCGACCTCGATCGTCCACGCCAGGGCTTCTTCGGGGGTGTAGCCCAGCAGGCGCTGGACAGAGGGGCTGACGTAGGTGCTTCTCAGGTTGAGGTCGGTGGTCCAGATGACGTCCGTGGCGTTCTCAGCCAGCAGGCGGTACAGGCTCTCGCTCTTCTCCAGCGCTTGCTCGACCTTCTTGCGCTCACTGATGTCCCGGGTGATCCCGAGCAGACCTGCTGGCTTTCCTTCCTCGTCGCGCAGGAAGGTCACCGTGATTTCAGTCCATATCGTGGAGCCATCCTTGCACCTTTGCTCCGCCTCAAGGGTCCGGACTCGCCGCGGGTCGCTTCCCGGCTCGTGTTCTCTGGCAAGCTCTTCAGCCAGCACCTTCCTCGCTGTCTCAAGGGAGGCTGGGGTGTAACCCTGCTCGATCGTCTGCGCCATTGCTTCTTCAGGGGTGTAGCCTCGCAGGCGCTGAACAGAGGGGCTGACGTAGTTGAGCTTCAGGCTGAGGTCGGTGGTCCAGATGACGTCCGTGGCGTTCTCGGCGAGGAGGCGGTACAACCTCTCGCTCTGTTGCAGCGCTTGCTCGACCTTCTTGCGCTCACTGACGTCCCGGGTGATCCCGAGCACACCTCTCGGCTTACCTTCCTCGTCGCGCAGGAAGGTCACCGTGACTTCGGCCCACACTGTCGAGCCATCCTTTCGGTACATCTCGACTTCGAGCGGCGCATGTCCCGCCTGTCCCGCGTTGTCATCGAAGAGTGCCTCCCTGAGACGGTCCCTGGCGCGCTGGAACGAGGCTGGCGTGTAGATTTCTCCGATGGTCTGCGTCATAGCCTCTTCGGCGGTGTAGCCTCGCAATTGCAGGACGGAAGGGCTGATGTAGGTGAGCTTCAAGTTGAGGTCGGTGGTCCAGATGACGTCCGTGGCGTTGTCGGCAAGAAGGCGATAAAGCCTCTCGCTGTCCCTGAGAGCCTCCTCTGCTTGCCTGCGTTTGGATATGTCTCGCACCAGTGCGACGAAGCTGGCGGGGTTGCCCGAGCGCTCCTTCAGGAGGGTGCCGCCTATCTCCGCCGGGATCGTCCTCCCGTCGGCTCTCACAAGGTCGTATTCCTCGCGAACGGTGCCCCCTTCCTCCACGACCCTCAGAATCTGGGCTCTTGCCCGGTCAAGGTCGTGTGGGGCAATGAACGGTGACACCGGGTGCCCAAGCGCTTCGTCTCTGGAGTGCAGGGCCAGCATCTCCACAAGGCTCGCGTTGATGTCGATACAGAAACCCCGCAGGTCAATGACAGCGACACCGTCGGAGATGGCCTCGAGCGTCTGCGGCAGCCTCTGCTCGGTGCGCGGGCTTGCGGCAGTCATGGATTCCAGCTCGGCGAGTCGGCTGCGGAGGGCCGTCACTTCATCTGCGAGTTGACGTTTTGTCTTCTTCTCCTTCGAGCCCAACTGTCGTGTGCCTTTCCCCCAGCCCCAGGTCGACAGAGACCCGATAATGGCTTTCCGCTCCAGGTCCAATCCTGGCACAGGCGGACTGCGTACAGCCTGGCGTGCGGCCTCATCCGTCGACCTCTGGGCACAGCCAAGCTACACTGCAATCACCGCCCAGGACAATAGGGGTATCCCCGATTCCTGTGGTTGAAACCCCCCACTTCATCGCTCGCAGCGGGAGGGTGACGGTCCATTTGGCTTACACGGCATTGCGCGAGCAGCACCTGATGGTCCGCAGCGCTGGAAGCGTGAGGAGAGCGCCGCAACTTGCCATAAGGCAACCCACGGGGTAGAATCGTAAGTGGGGAGGTCTGAATGCCTATCTACGAGTACGAGTGTGGGTCGTGCCATTATGTATTTGAACGAAGACAGAGATTCGACGAAGAGCCAGTAGCCATGTGCCCGCGGTGCCAGGGAAAGGCGCGCCGCGTTATCCATTCGGTTCCCGTTATTTTCAAGGGGAGCGGCTTCTATTCCACAGACCACGGTCGGGGGTACAGGGCGTCAACCCCCGCCAAGAAGCCGGAGAAGACAGGCGAGCAGAAGGCGCCTGTGGGTGGGGAGGCCGGGAAGGAGTCATCAAAGGGTGGTGACGGGGGGTCGTAGGCACGTCCCGGCATTGACGTGGTACCCTGTGTACGGACCGGGGCGAAGCGAGAAGCGAACAGGTGGCCGGTGGGTAATCAGCCTCCAGGGCAGGGCGACACCCACCGGCTCGGTGTGTGACGCCTTTCCATTCTGCCTGACGGGTCGCCAGTACCGCGACATGAAGGAGGGAACGTGAAGGCGCTTCTCCAGAGGGTGCGTGCAGCTTCCGTGACCGTCGACAGTGAGGTCGTGGGCCAGATCGGCCCTGGTCTCGTGGTCTTTGTTGGCGTGACCCACGATGACACGGAGAAGGACGTACAGCATCTGGCAGAGAAGACGCTGAACCTCCGCATCTTCGCGGACGGTGAGGGCCGGTTCAACCTCTCGGTCCTGGATACCCGGGG
The DNA here is from genome assembly GCA_034189695.1 of Chloroflexota bacterium. Taxonomy (GTDB): domain Bacteria; phylum Chloroflexota; class Dehalococcoidia; order E44-bin15; family E44-bin15; genus JAXHUA01. The sequence continues at coordinate 4,591 of JAXHUA010000123.1, forward strand.
CGAGCTTCTGGTGGTGAGCCAGTTCACCCTTGTGGCCGACACGAGGAAAGGACGGCGACCGAGCTTCGTGGATGCGGCTGGGCCGGACGATGCGCAGGTGCTCTATGAGCGATTCCTTGAGACGCTTCGTTCAAGCGGCCTGAGGGTAGAGACTGGGCGGTTTCAGGCGTACATGCTCGTGGAGATCCATAACGACGGGCCGGTGACCATCCTTCTCGACAGCAGGGACAAACGTACCTAGGGTATCGCCGGGCTTCATCCCCGAACGCCCCGACAGCACCGATGCGGCTGTCATCGGTGTGAGGCGCCGTGGGCGGGCTCGATGTCCAGGCTCAGGTCAAGGGCCTCGGCCGAATGGGTGATAGCCCCCACGGAGACTATGTCGACCCCTGTCTCGGCCACTGACCGAACGTTGTTCAGGTTGATGCAGCCGGAGGCCTCGATCAGGGCCCGGCCATCGGCTGCGCTCACCACCGCCCGCATGTCCTCCATGCCCATGTTGTCCAGCAGGATGATATCAGCCCCGGCCTCCAGCGCCTCGAGCGCCTCCTGGACGCTACGCACCTCGGCCTCCACTTCCAGGTCGGAGCTCTGGCGAGCTATGCCGATGGCCTCCTTCAGGCCGATTCCCTGAGAGCGCAGAGCTGCGAGGTGATTGTCCTTGATGAGAATGCCATCCCCCAGGTGCAGGCGGTAGCTTGTCCCTCCACCAACGTGGACGGCATACTTCTCGAGCAGCCGTATGCCCGGCGCCGTCTTCCGAGTATCCGCGACCTGGGTCTTCAGTCCTTCCAGGGCCTCGACGTAGCGGGCCGTCTCGGTAGCCACGCCGCTCAGATGGCACAGGAAGTTGAGTGCCGTCCGCTCCGCTCGAAGGATGCTCGCCACCTTTCCCACGACGGCGGCCACCACGTCTCCTCGCTTCACCCGCGTGCCGTCGTCAACCAGCGACTCGATGTGAAGGGACGAATCGACGTGCAGGAACACTCGCCTGGCCACTTCACCGCCGGCGAGCACTCCCGCGTCCTTGACCACAATTGAGGCTCTTCCCTCGAGCGTGTCAGGTATCAGCGCCTTGGTCGTCACATCGTCGAACGCCATGTCCTCTGTCAGGGCACGGGCGATGAGTGCTTCAACGTACGCCCATGAGGCGGCGAGTGTTTCTTCCATGCTGCAATCCAGTGATATTCAACCAGCCTGAGCGAGTCGCACGGGGCACCACCGACGGTCAACGGGGGTCGGTGTCTTTGGAGGCATTCCGCTCTTGCAGCAAACGGACTCGCTCAGGACAGGGCCTCTGGCCCAAGTACAGGCGCGCCGCCAGCCATGGCTGACGGCCGCCCTTTCTGTTTCAGATTTGAAGCTACGACTTCACCGTCTCCTGTGTTGGCGCCAGACCCTTGGATGCCATGTCGAAGTACATGTCGAACGGCACCAACTCGCGGCTCACCGTCGCCAGGGTCTCGGGCTTCATCTTGCCGTCCCTCACCAGTTGCCGGCCGGCATCCCGCGCCGCTTCAACGACGTCCTCTGGAATGGAACCCAGCTCCTTCAGAACCCTCATCGCTCCACCATGTGGCCGCAGCAATGCCCCGGCGTACTCGCGTGACATGTTCTTACAGGCCGCCTGCATGTGGACCACCAGCGGGTCGAAGTTGTCCATCTCCCAGAACCCGCAGTTGGAGACCAGCACCAGCTTCCCACGGACGTACTCCTCGCGCAGCGGGTGACGGCAGTGGTTGTCTCGCCGCTCAAACGGCCCGTGCACCAGCGGGATAAGGCGGTCAAGGAGCATCTTGAGCGGGCCGGACACCCCGTCGACGTAGACCGGTGTGGCGAAGACCCAGATGTCAGCCTTGCCCATCTTGGGACCCAGCCACTGCATGTCGTCCTTCTGCCAGCACTCTCCCGGCGTCTTGTTCCAGCAGATGAAGCCGCCCTGGCAGGGCTTGACCTTGAGCTTCTTGATGTAGAAGAGCTCAACCTCGGCCCCCGCTTCCTTCATTCCTTCAAGGAAAGGCTCCAGGACCGCGTGGGTGTTGCCCTTGTCCATCTTGGGGCTGCCGTTCACTGCCACTACCTTGACCATTGCCCTCTCCTTTCTGCTCAGATGGATTGAGTCAGATTTGGCGTTCCTTGTCCACAATTATACGATTAAGATACTCAAGGGGTCAATCTGTCTTCCTGAAGACGATGTGCCTCAGCCAGTTCGGGGAGGTCTCAGGGAAATCGGTGCGGAAGTGCGCGCCCCGGCTTTCCTCTCTCAGAAGGGCCGCCTCCGCCATAAGACGTCCCGCGAGCACCAGACTGCCCAGCTCATACGAAGAACGGTCGGACGGCTTGGCCATGTGCTTCTGCCACGAGGCCAGCACCGCCGCCGCATGGTCGAGTTCAGGTCCGTTTCGCACGATGCCGACCTTGTCCCACATAAGGGACTGAAGGGACGCCAGGCTGAGGAGTGGGATCTGGCCCGGTGTCTCTCTGACGCTAAGCGAGTAGCGGTCGCCCTCGCCGGGATCATACGCGTTAATGCCTTCGTGCGACTTCTGGACAATCCTCTTGGCGAATACTACGACCTCCAGAAGCGAGTTGGAGGCAAGCCTGTTGGCGCCATGTACGCCGGTGCAGGCGGTCTCACCGGCGGCGAAGAGTCCCTCGATGCTGGTCTCGCCCCAGGCGTTCGTCCTAACCCCACCCATCATGTAGTGGGCTGCGGGTGCGACTGGTATCGGGGACCTGGTTATGTCCAGACCATGCTCCAGGCAGAAGCGGTAGATATGCGGGAAGCGCGCCGTCACCCTGTGAGGCGGTAGATGCGTGACGTCGAGGTAGACGCGGTCACTCCCCGTCTTCCTCATCTCAGACAGGATACCCCGTGCCACGATATCCCGGGGTGCGAGGTCGCCGTCGGGCGTGTAGTCGAACATGAACTGTCGCCCCTGAGCATTGCGGAGTGTGCCGCCTTCGCCCCTGACAGCTTCCGAGATGAGGAATGGAGGCATCCCGGGCAGGCGTAGCGCCGTGGGATGGAACTGGAAGAACTCCATGTCGGCGACCTCGGCCCCGGCGTTCCAGGCAAGGGCTATACCGTCGCCGGTGGCTACCTCGGGGTTGGTGGTGAATCTGAACAGACGCCCCACACCCCCTGTGGCCAGAATGGCGAACTTGCAGCCGAACTCTTCAACCGTGCCTGTGCGCAGGTCCAGCGCTCTGACGCCCTTGACCAGGCCATCCTCGACTATGATCTCGGTTGCCAGGCAGTACTCCAGTATCTGGACCTTCGCCAGCCTGGCTATGCTGCTCAGGGTGACTTCAATCCGCTCACCCGTGGCGTCGCCTCCGGCATGCAGTATCCTTGGTGCACTGTGAGCGGCCTCCCTGGCGAGGGCGATCTCCCCATCCACTGTGTCAAAGGGAACGCTGAAATCGATGAGGTCGGTTATCCGGTCGGGTGCCTCATCGACAAGTATGCGTACGGAGTCGCGGTCACAGAGACCGTTGCCGGCAGCGATGGTGTCCCGGAAGTGAAGCTCGGGCGAGTCGCCTCGTCCCACCGCTGCTGCAATCCCGCCTTGAGCGTACTTGGTGTTGCATTCGTCGATGCCGCCCTTGGTGAGGATGAGTACCGTCCCGTGCTCTCGAGCCAGGAGCGACGTGTACAGCCCCGCGATGCCGCTCCCAACGATGACGTAGTCATACTCTCTCATTGCGGTTCCTCTATGAGACGGCCAGCATGCGGTCAAGGGCCAGCTTGGCCCTGACCCTTATCTCCTCCGGCACGCTCACCACGTTTCTCCGTTCCTCCATTGTCCTCACGATGGCCTCGAGGGTGGTCTTCTTCATGTCGCGACACAGGAGCCCCTCGGTGAGCAGGAGAAAGGTCTTGTCGGGGTTCTGCTGCCGCAGGGTGTAGACAAGCCCCTCCTCCGTGCCGATAAGGAAAGTCGTGGCGTCACTCTCCTTGGCGTAGCGCAGCATCTGTGAGGTGCTCAGCGCCGCGTCAGCGAGGGCGATTACCTCCGCCGAGGTTTCCGGGTGCACCAGGACGACTGCATCGGGATGGAGCTCTTTGGCGAGCTTCATGTGTCGTGGACTGAGGCGCTGGTGCGGAGGGCAGAAACCGGGATAGAGGATGATTCGCTTGCTGGTCTTGGTCGAAACGTAGTGTCCCAGGTGCTGGTCCGGAATGAACAGTATCTCATCATTGGGAAGAGACTCGACTATCTTGACGGCGTTGGCCGATGTGCAGCAGACATCGCTCTCCGCCTTGACCGCCGCGGAGGAGTTCACATAGCACACGACGGCGGCGTTGGGGTGCTCGCGTTTCCACCGCCTGAGGCTTTCGACATCGATCATGTCGGCCATGGGGCAGCCGGCGTCGGCCTGGGAGAGCAGCACCGTTCGCTCCGGGTTGAGAATCGCCGCTGTCTCCGCCATGAACTGGACGCCGCAGAACATGATGACGTCGGCCTGAACCTTGGTGCACTCGCGGGCCAGCTCGAGGGAATCGCCGGTGATGTCGGCGATGTCCTGGACCTCGGGCCGCTGGTAGTTGTGGGCCACGATGACCGCGTTCAAGGACTTCCTGAGTTCGTTGATTCTTCTTACAAGGTCGGCTGTGTTCTCATCCGTCATTTCGCAGTCTGCCCAGTTGGATTCTACCTCTGGTCAACGTGGCCGTCTCGCACTCTGGATGACGCACCGCGGCCACGGTCCGCACTCCGCGCAGTCGTCTGGGCCGCTGTCACGAGGAGGCGTTCCGGTGCTCCGCTCTCTCGACGGTGCGCCCGACAACCCTGTAGCGACCAGGGGCCTGCTGTATGAATGGTCACGTCCAGCAGTTGCCCCAGGCAGTCCACTTCATCTTCGAAGAAGACAAGCTTGTCGCCTCTGGTGCGCCCCCACCATTTGCCCTTCCTGTGCCCTTCGACGAGGACCTCCACCGTGTGTCCCAGCAACGCCTGGTTCGTCTCCAGGGCGATACGCTCCTGGAGTTCTTCGACCGCCGCGCGGCGTCTGAGCTTCTCCTGCATTGGCACGTCGTCGACCAGCTTCCGTGACGCTATCGTCCCTGGTCGCGACGAATAGGCGGCCACGTGTACGGTGTCGAATCTGAGTTCTCGAAGCAAATCAAACGTTCTGCCGAACTCTTCAATGCCCTCCCCGGGGAAGCCCACTATGACATCAGTGCTCAATGCGATGTCGGGCATGGCCCGGCGAATGCGGGCCACCAGGGCGCGATACTGCCCGGATGTGTAGCCACGCCGCATCGCGTGCAGGATGCCGTCGTCTCCGGCCTGAAATGGCAGGCTCAGGTGTTCACAGACCTGGCTGAGCGTCGCCATCGCCTCAATGAGCCTGTCGTCGATGTCACTGGGGTGGGACGTCAGGAAACGAATGCGAGCCAGGCCGTCTACCCCGCTGAGTCTGGCCAGCAGGTCGGCAAGGTGAGGCGTGTCGGGCAGGTCGCGACCGTACGCGTCCACCTTCTGACCCAGGAGCACCACCTCCCTCGTGCCGCGGGCCACCAAGGCTTCGACCTCGCTGACCACCTCGTGGAGTGGACGGCTCCGCTCCCTGCCTCTGCGGTAGGGGACGATGCAGTAGGAGCAGAAATTGTTGCAGCCGTGCATGACGGGCACGTACGCGCTTGTCGATATTCCCGGTGCCAGGGCTCCGGGCTCGAGGCCTTCGGGGGCCAGGCGCCGGCTCGACAGGAAGCGGCCCAACTCGGAGAAGGCCTGCGGTCGGAAGAAGAGGTCCACATGCGGGAAGCGGCGCTTCAGGTCGTCGGCCCTGGCATCGACCAGACAACCGGTTGTGACGAGTATGGAGTCCCTTCTCTTCTTGACCGACTTGAGCGCGTCGAGCTTGTTGACCACTCGCTCCTCGGCGCTCTGCCGCACGACGCAGCTATTCAGGACGATAATGTCGGCATGTTCCACCGTCGCGCTTGGCCGGTAGCCCGCTGCTTCAAGATAGCGGGCGATGCGGTCGGAATCGGCCTTGTTCATCTGGCAGCCGATCGTCCAGATGTGATACAGCGGCATACGTGCAACGTCCCTTCGGCGAAACAAAGAAACCCCTTCTCGAGGGGTGGTCTCTTCGTCACCAGTCTCCGTGGCGGAGGGAGTGGGATTCGAACCCACGACCCCGATCTCTCAGGGTAACCGCTTAGCAGGCGGCCGCACTAGACCACTATGCGATCCCTCCGTGAGTCGACACTGTAGCACACAACCGTGTTTTTTTCAATCGAGTGTGCGCCGGCGCCTCGCCGGTCGTGGTGCCAACCGTGGCCCGTCCCGGGCGGCGGAGGGCTGCCGTCGTCGCCTGCGACAGGTGCTTCATGTTGCCTGCCCCCCCTGGCTATGCTATACTCTCTCTAAACCAACGTGAGGGGGAGCATGGAAGAGGAAAGGAATGAAACTGAGCTTGTGCCGATAAAGGCGCTGCTGGAGGCGGGTGCCCACTTTGGTCACCAGACTGCACGGTGGCATCCGCGGATGAAGAAGTACATCTTCACGGAGAAGAACGGTATTCACATCATCGACCTCCAGCAGACCACGGTTATGCTGAGCAGGGCCTATGATTTCATCCGCGACGTGGCCGCGCGGGGTGAAGAGATAATCTTCGTCGGCACCAAGAAGCAGGCCAAAGAGACCGTAGAGGAGGAGGCGAGGCGGTGTGGCATGTTTTATGTCAATCAGCGGTGGCTGGGCGGGATGCTCACCAACTTCGCCACAATCCAGGGGCGGATCGACTACCTGGTGCGCCTTGAAGACCGCAAGGCCAGGGGAGAATTCGCCTATCTGACCAAGAAGGAAGCGCTGAAGCTCGACGAGGAGATCGCACGCCTGAACCGGCAGTTGGGCGGCTTCAAGGAGATGACACGGTTCCCCGGAGCCCTCTTCATTGTTGACCCCACCAAGGACAGGATTGCTGTTGCGGAGGCAAGGCGGACTGGAGTCCCCATTGTGGCCATCGCTGACACGAATTGTGACCCCGATGAACTCGACTATCCAATCCCGGCTAATGATGACGCGGTAAGGGCCATAAGGCTGATAACCAGCAGAATGGCCGATGCTGCGACCGAGGGGAAGCGAATACGGGAAATGGAGGAGGCCGAGAGGTTGGGGGCGATGGTGCCTGAGGGGGCTGTCGAGGAAGGGAAAGCGGATGAGTTGGAGCCGGCGACCTTCGTACCGGAGACTGAGGAGTAACATAGTGAGCACCGAAGCGATCAAGGAACTGCGGGAGATGACCGGTGCCGGGCTGATGAACTGTAAGAAAGCCCTCGAGAAGTCCAACGGCAACATGGATGGGGCGCTGGAGATACTCAAAGAGCAGGGCATAGCCAAGGCGAAGAAGAAGGAGCAGCGTGAGACGCGCCAGGGACTGGTGGAGACCTATATCCACTTCGGCGGGAGGATCGGGGCGCTTGTTGAGTTGAATTGCGAGACCGACTTCGTGGCACACACCGACGAATTCAAATGTCTGGCCCATGATCTGGCGATGCAGGTGGCAGCTACGGCCCCCCGTTTCGTGAGCGAGGAGGAGATCCCGCCGGACGTCGATGCATCCGAGAACGACCCCAAGGAGGTCTGTCTTCTCGGCCAGCCTTTCATAAAGGACCCGGAGAAAACCATCCGAGACCTGATCACGGAGGCCGTGGCCAAGGTCGGGGAGAACATCAGAGTAAAGCGGTTCGCCCGATTCGAACTGGGCGTGGACTAGTGTTGATGGGTACGCCACAGTATGCGCGCGTTCTCCTCAAGATAAGTGGCGAGGCGTTGACAGCAGAGAGCGGGCACATCATCGATGGGGCGGTTCTCTGCGGCATAGTCGAACAGGTGAAGCAACTGGTCTCCGGGGGAGTCCAGGTCGCCATCGTTGTAGGGGGTGGCAATATCTCGCGGGGGGCGAGCGCTGAAGCGATGGGGATGGACCGGTCCACGGCCGACTACGCGGGCATGCTCGCTACGCTGATCAATGCGCTCGCGCTTCAGAACGCGCTGGAGAAGGAAGGCGTGACCACCCGAACTCAGAGCGCGGTCACCGTTCAGGCAGTGGCCGAACCGTACATCGCGCGGCGCGCCCTTCGACATCTGGAGAAGGGGAGGGTGGTCGTCCTTGCCGGGGGGACAGGGAACCCGTTCATGACCACCGACACAGCGGCGGCGCTGAGGGCGGTGGAGATCGGGGCGCAGGTGCTGCTCATGGGCAAGCACCGTGTTGATGGGGTGTACGACGCGGACCCACGCACCACCCCCGGAGCGAAGAAGTTCGACAGGATCACCTACCTGGAAGCACTCAACCTGCACCTTGAGGTCATGGACTCAACCGCTCTTTCCCTATGCATGGAGCACCACCTCCCGATAGTCGTCTTTGACTTGGGAGCCCCGAACGGCATTGTCAGGGTGGTATCGGGGGAGCCTATTGGGAGCGTAGTCTCTGCTTGAGGGGGCCGGGCAAATGATGGAGCAGACTCTTCACGAGACAAGCGAAAAGATGTCCAAGGCGGTGGAGGCTCTCAGGAGAGACCTGGCTACCATCCGCACCGGGCGGGCGAGCCCGGCCATCGTCGACCACATCAAGGTGGACTATCACGGCGTGCCGACGATGCTCAAACAGATGGCGAGCATCACCGTGCCGGACGCGCGAATGCTGCTGATTCAACCCTGGGACAAGACGGCGCTGTCCGCTATTGACAAGGCGATCCAGAAGTCTGACCTGGGCCTCAACCCCGCCAGCGACGGCAACGCCATCCGGATCAAGATCCCGCAGCTCTCGGAGGAGCGGCGCAAGGACCTGGTCAGGCTGGTACACAAGAGGGCTGAGGAGGGGAGAGTGGCGGTGAGGAACGTGAGGAGGAATGCTGTGGAGGAGCTCAAGCAGATGGAGCGCGACAAGGACATCTCCGAAGACGAGAGAAAACGCGCTCAGGAGCAGGTGCAGCAGCTCACCGACACCTTCGTCGCTGAGGTGGACGAGGTAGCGAAGGTGAAAGAAGCCGAGCTGCTCGAGGTCTAGCGGGCAGGCACTTCGTCTTCGCATTCCTCCTGGCTTGAAGGGCAGTCTCGTGGTGCATTTCAGACTCAACCCCATTCCACGTCATGTGGCCATCATCATGGATGGCAATGGCAGGTGGGCCCAAGCGCGTGGCCTGCCCAGGCTCGCCGGGCATAGAGCGGGCACGGACAATGTCCGCCGCGCCGTGGAGTGCCTCGCGGAATATGGCGTCGAGTACGTAACCATCTTCGCCTTTTCCACAGAGAACTGGAGCCGCCCAGCGAGCGAGGTCAGGGGACTGCTGGGCATTTTCGGGAGGGTTGTCGACCGCGAGGTGAGGGACCTGCATCAGCGGGGTGTGAGGCTCTGGCTCCTCGGCAAGGTCAACCGGCTATCCGAGGAATTGCAGCGCAAGGTCGGGGAGGCGATCGAGCTGACGAGGGACAATCAGAAGATTACCCTCAGTGTGGCCTTTGACTACGGTGGCCGCGCTGACATTGTGGACGCAGTGAGGCGCATTGTCGTTGACGGCGTCCCGCCGGAGGATATCGACGAGGAGCTGGTAGGCAGCTACCTGCATACCGCGGGTCTGCCTGACCCGGACCTGATCATTCGCACCGGCGGTGAAATGCGTCTGAGCAACTTCCTGCTCTGGCAGTCGGCCTACAGCGAGTATTACGCAACACCCGTCTTCTGGCCCGACTTTGGGCCGGAGGAGATAGAGAGAGCCCTCATAGCCTACTCGGAGAGGCAGAGGCGTTTCGGTGGATTGAAGCCGGTTATGGAGACTGGGTCCCAGCCGCAGGGATGATTAAGCAACGGCTGCTCACTGCGCTAGTCCTCCTGCCGCTCATCGTCATCATCTGGTTCGGCGGTCCTGCCTACTCATTGACCGTCGCCGTGGCCGCAGCCCTCGGATTGCTGGAGTTCTTCCACATGAAGGGCTTTTCCTGGAGACATCCTCTCACACTCTTCGGTCTGCTCTGGGTTCTTCTTCTCATTCTGGCGGCGCACTTCGCAACCACGTACTCTCTGCTTGTTCTCAGCGCTGCGGTGGTCTTCTCGCTGGTCTGGGTCGTTTCCAGGTCTTCCGTTGAGCAGGCCTCGCATGACTGGGCATGGACGCTGGCGGGGATCATATACGTGGGATGGATGCTGAGCTACTTCATTCCCCTGAGAGCGCTGGAGGGAGGCAGGGACTGGGTGTTCGTGGCCCTGTTCGCCACCTTCGCCGTCGACACGAGCGCCTTCTTCATCGGCCGGGCCTGGGGCAGACACCCCCTGGCACCCAGGGTGAGCCCGGGGAAGACGTGGGAGGGAACGATAGGGGGATTCCTGGCCGCCATCGCCGCGTGTCTCATCCTGGCCGCAGTGCTGCCGTCAGTCGCGGTCGGCTGGAAGGTGGCCGTGCTCGGGGTGCTGATCGGTGTTTTCGCCCAGCTTGGTGACCTGGCCGAATCGATGCTCAAGCGGAGCGCCGGCGTGAAGGACGCGAGCCGGCTGATGCCGGGCCACGGAGGGCTGCTCGACCGCCTCGACAGCATCATCTTCAGCGTCGTTGTAGTATACTACTACGTGTTATGGGTCGTGGTGTAAGGCGTCTGGCCGTGTTGGGCTCCACAGGCTCGATCGGCCAGCAGACCCTGGACATAGTCCGCTCGTTCCCTGACCGCCTCGAAGTAGTTGGCCTATCCGGTGGACGGAACAACCAGCTTCTGGCCAGGCAGATCGAGGAGTTCTGCCCGAAGCTTGTCTATGCGTCCGAGAGGCACGGGCTGCCGGCGGCCGGGTTCAAGCTCGCCTCGCTGGAGGAGCTGGCCTCAGACGACGACGTGGACTTGGTGGGTTGAAACGGCCTACGCCGAAGGAGTATGCTGGAACGGCGTTCGGAGTCCAACCAGTGCTGGCACAAGTTCTGGGGTCAACTCATTGGAGCATACGTGTCACCCCGTCGCCTAGCGCGCGATCCATAGTCATCCAGTCACCGCAAGCGAGGTGGTTCAATGGCAGAACTTGCAGATCATATGCCACCGCTCACGATACCGAGTGGGGAACTGCGCAAATGGGGAAGTCTCTGGCTCGGAGACCGCAATCCAGAAAAAGGCACATCGAAAGACAAGCAGTGCTTTGACAGGTATCAGTCCGTTAATTTCGCCCTATTCATAGACAACCAAGTTGGCAGATGCGTGGCAGAGATGCTAGGAGGCATCCCAATTAAACCTGCGGCAAGCGGTCTGATTCCGCCCATGGCGGATTGCGTTGAGGTGGGGAATGCCCGCGTTATCGGGGGAGTCAGACCACAGAGCTTCGATGTCGTTTACCGGCCAGACGGACCAAGAATCGTGTTTGACAGCAAGACGCTCAATGACATCAAGAGCGTGGGAAAAAACTGGCAGAACATGATCAACGACTTGGCTACCGAAGCAACGACGGTACATACCAGATTCCCGCATGCAATCGTTGCATTCATCGTGCTCATTCCCAGACCGTGCCTTGCTCAGAAGCAACTGGCTGACATGACGCGGACGCTGGAAAGGTTGGGGGCAAGGGAGGACGTACTCGACCAAGCACACTTGGCAGAAGCCATTTCACTTGTAGTCTGGGATCCTGAAACGGGTGAAATTGACCGCAGTATGCCGCCCGAGGATTCGCCCCTGCGCGTCGAGAGATTCTCAGATACGGTGTATCCACGGTACGTCGGCCGCTACAAAGGCCTGCCGCCCCACGACTAGCCAACAGGGACACTGCGTTAGCCCAGTTATTGCATGCGGTTGTCTTGAGGCTATTGGGGGGCCTCGATCAGCGACCCCAGCCCTGGTTCTGGGCCGTGGAGTGCTGCAATATGAGAGATATGTTCTTCTACACCAATAAGCAGCCAGCTGACGAGCGCAAACTCAGAGGGGGATTCTACACTCCTGTTGGACTGGCTAGCTACTTGGTCAACTGGGGCATCCGCAGTGACACCAAACGGATTCTTGAACCGTGTTGCGGGGACGGCAACTTCATCATTGCGATACAAGAAAAGTTGAGAGAAGAGCCGACAATGAACCCAGTAGGGCCGCTTCACGTCGTGGCTGTAGAAGTCAAAGGAGACGAGCTGCAAACGGCACGGGCAAGGGCGCAGCAGGTCGGGGGACAGAGCACCACGATTGAATGGATGAACCAGGATTACTTTGCAGCCTACTCGGAGCTCACCAACCAGGACAGGTTCGACCTAGTTGTTGGCAATCCTCCCTTCATTAGATTCCAGTACTTCGAAGAAGGCAGTCGCGAACTTGCGTTCGATCACCTCAGAGGCGCTGGCTACAAACCATCCAAGCTGGACAACGCCTGGGTGGCTTTTGTCGAACTCAGTATTGAATTGCTCCGATCAGGCGGCCGTTTGGCAATGGTTGTACCAGGAGAGTTGCTTCAGGTCAAATACGCCAAGGAGCTGCGCGGTCGCTTGGCTAGTCAGTTCGAGCACATTGTGCTCATAGGTTTCAGGAGACTTGTCTTCCCTCACATCCAGCAGGAAGTCTTCTTGTTGCTGGCCGAGGGCAAGCAACGAGTGGCCAATACCCCGTCTGATATTCATACGCTCGAGTTCACTGATGGTGCGGAATTGCTACGCGCTGGAAACTTGCGCGAGGCGGTCACGCATGTCCCGGCGAGGCATTCGCGAAATGGCATGAAATGGACCTCCCTATTCATCGATGAGACCGCATTCTTGGCGTTGGATGAAGCAGAGAAAGCGAAGGGCCTGAGCCGTCTTGGCCAACTTGCTGAGGTGGACGTAGGAATCGTAACGGGACGCAACAGCTTCTTCATTCTGGATGAAGAGCAGAAAAACGAACTGGGCGTATCGCGCTTGACCTTACCCGTCATTGGGCGTACTTCAGCCTTGAGGGCAACAACTTTCACCGCGGAGGATTTTGACTCGTACAAGAGGCGGCACCCATGTTTCTTGCTCAACTTAGACGGGATTGATTCCGACGGCTTCCCGGAACGGCTGGTGGACTATCTGGAATGGGGGGAGCGGGAACAAGTTCACCAAGGGTACAAATGCAGGATTCGAAAGAGATGGTTCGACGTGCCGTCGGTATATGCTCCAGACCTGTTCTTGTTTCGCCAGATCCACCGCTATCCTCTCCTTGTTGTCAACGGAGCACGCGCCACGTGCACCGACACCATCCACAGAGTACGCCAGAAAGAGGGAATTGACAGTCATCTGCTCGCAACCGTATCCTTCAACTCTTTGACCCTAGCCTGGGCTGAGGTTTGCGGCAGGAGCTACGGTGGTGGTGTGTTGGAGTTGGAGCCTCGTGAAGCTGAAGAGTTGCCCGTGCCTTATCACAGCACAATAAATGTAGATGTTGAGAAGGTGGATAGCCTCTTGAGAACCGGGCGCTCGTTAGAGGCGTTAGATTGTGTCGATAGTGTTGTCCTCAAACGCTATCTTGGTTTCGACCAGACACTGATAGGGAGTGTCCGCAGGGCTTGGGAGCAATTGAGAGACCGTAGGCTCTACAGAAACGGCAGACTCTGGAGAAGATGACTAACTAAGGCCTCTGTACTCAGGTCTAGCCCCGCCTGAGCCCGCCAGTTTCTTCCCGGAAGGCACTTGGCCGGGCCTGGGGCAGACACCCCCTGGCACCCAGGGTGAGCCCGGGGAAGACGTGGGAGGGAACGATAGGGGGATTCCTGGCCGCCATCGCCGCGTGTCTCATCCTGGCCGCAGTGCTGCCGTCAGTCGCGGTCGGCTGGAAGGTGGCCGTGCTCGGGGTGCTGATCGGTGTTTTCGCCCAGCTTGGTGACCTGGCCGAATCGATGCTCAAGCGGAGCGCCGGCGTGAAGGACGCGAGCCGGCTGATGCCGGGCCACGGAGGGCTGCTCGACCGCCTCGACAGCATCATCTTCAGCGTCGTTGTAGTATACTACTACGTGTTATGGGTCGTGGTGTAAGGCGTCTGGCCGTGTTGGGCTCCACAGGCTCGATCGGCCAGCAGACCCTGGACATAGTCCGCTCGTTCCCTGACCGCCTCGAAGTAGTTGGCCTATCCGGTGGACGGAACAACCAGCTTCTGGCCAGGCAGATCGAGGAGTTCTGCCCGAAGCTTGTCTATGCGTCCGAGAGGCACGGGCTGCCGGCGGCCGGGTTCAAGCTCGCCTCGCTTGAGGAGGTGGCGTCAGACGGTGACGTTGACCTGGTGGTGATGGCCCTGTCGGGCGTCGTCGGGCTCAGCCCCACGATTGCCGCCATCCGCGCCGGCAAGGACGTTGCGCTGGCCACCAAAGAGGTCCTCGTCACAGCGGGCGGGATTGTGACGGACGAGGCCGGGAGATACAACGCCAGCCTCCTGCCCATCGATAGCGAGCCAAGCGCAGTGTGGCAGTGTCTTCAGGGCGAGGACAGGAGCATCGCCAGGCTCATTCTCACCGCCTCAGGCGGGCCGTTCCGACGCCTGTCGGCTGAGGAAGTCGCGGGGGTGACGCTGCAGCAGGCGCTGGAGCACCCTACGTGGAAGATGGGCAGGAAGGTGACAATCGACTCCGCAACCCTGATGAACAAGGGGTTCGAGGTCATCGAGACTCACTGGCTATTCGATATGCCGTTTGACCGGATCGACATCGTCATCCACCCTCAGAGCATAGTGCATTCCCTGGTCGAGTTCGCCGACGGCTCGGTGAAGGCTCAGCTCAGCCTGCCCGACATGCGTCTGCCGATACAGTACGCTCTGTTTCATCCCGAGCGGCTGGAGAGCGACCTGCCACGCCTCGACCTGTCGCGGGCCGGCTCACTTACCTTCGAGGCGCCTGACCTCGGCAGGCACCCCTGCCTCAAGCTGGCCCTGGAAGCGGGGCGCAAGGGAGGGACGTACCCCGCGGCGCTCTCGGCGGCCGACGAGGTGGCTGTTGAGCTTTTCCTGGATGGTAGCATCGGCTTCCTCGACATCGCGAGACTGGTCGAGTGGGTGCTGGAGCAACACGAGAGCCAGGGCAATCCGACGCTGGATGACGTTGTAGCGGTGGACGGGTGGACGCGTGAGATGGTTTCACGGGGTGCGTGGCGGTGAGCATTCTCATATTCGCGGTGATCCTGGTGGTGCTCATCATGGTGCACGAGCTGGGGCACTTCGTTGCCGCCAAGCTCACCGGAGTGAAGGTCGTGGAGTTGGGCCTGGGCTTCCCGCCTCGTATCGTCGGCGTGAAGCGCGGGGACACCATCTACTCGCTGAACGCGGTTCCCCTCGGTGGCTTCTGCAAGATGGCGGGCGAGGAGGACCCGAGCGTGCCGGACAGCCTTGCGGGCAAGAGCCGCTGGGCCAGGGTTTTCGTCCTCGCCGCCGGGTCGCTGGCCATGTTCTTGCTGCCGCTTGTTCTGCTTCCGATCGCTTACGCCATACCGATGGAGCGCTACGTGGAGGGCGATGGGGTCCAGGTGGTAGCGGTGTCCGCCGGTTCGCCTGCCGAGGAGGCAGGTCTTGAGGCGAGGGACATCGTACTCGCCGTCGATGGCGTGGCGGTCAACAGCTTCGACGAAATGCATCAGGCTATCGAACCCAAAGCGGGCACCGAGGTCACCCTTCTGGTCCTGCGGCGACCCGATACGCAGTTTGAGGTCACGCTCGTTCCCCGGGTGGACCCACCAGAGGGACAGGGAAGTATCGGCATCCAGATGATCTCCATAACCGAGGTCATCGGCTATCCTCCGTGGCGGGCGATCCCTATGGGGTTCGCCGAGTATGGGCAGATGTGGGTGTTGATGAAGGACGTCGTCGTGGAACTGGTTCGCGGGGCGGAAATGCCGTCGGGATGGGAAGGACCGCCGGTGACCGGTCCTATCGGCATCGCCCAGTTGACCGGCGAGATCGCCATCGGCGGGGCCATGGTCCTTGTGCTGTTCGCCTGTTACCTGAGCGTGAATCTGGCAATCATCAACCTGTTGCCGATCCCCGCCCTCGACGGAGGCAGGATAGCGTTTATCCTGCTGGAAGTGCTGCGGCGGGGCAAGCGCGTCTCGACCCATACGGAAGGACTTATCAACACGGTTGGCTTCGCTGCGTTGATAGTGCTTATAGTCGTGGTGAGTTACTACGACGTGCTCCGCATAGTCCATGGAGGAAGCATGCTGCCATGAAGCGCCGCGGCGCCTCGAAGGCGATCAGAATCGGGGATGTCACAGTTGGCGGTGGCGCCCCGATCGTTGTCCAGTCGATGGCGAAGACGGACACGCGCGATGTTGCCGCGACCGTGGCGCAGATCCGGGACCTGGAAGAATGCGGGTGTCAACTGGTGCGCGTCGCCGTGCCGGACAGAGAGGCCGCGGAGGCCATCCCTGCCATCAAGCGCGGCATCGCCATTCCTCTGATCGCTGACATTCATTTCGACTACCGCCTGGCGCTGCTCTCCCTCGCAGGTGGGGTCGACGGCCTGCGATTGAACCCGGGCAACATACGCGACCGTGACCAGATAGCGCAGGTTGTGCGCGCCGCAAAAGAGCGGCAGGTACCGATACGCGTCGGTGTCAACGCGGGCAGTCTGCCACCCGTTGAGGGTGGGGGCAGGACCGTCGCCGACCGCATGGTGGAGGCGGCGATGGGTGAGATTGGACTGTTCGAGGAGCTTGGATTCGACCTTATCAAGGTGGCGCTCAAGGCGTTCGATGTCCCGACGACCATCGAGGCGAACAGGGCCATAGCCGGGCGAATGCCCTACCCCCTCCATCTTGGTATAACGGAGGCGGGGACGCCGAGAAGAGGAGTTATCAGGAGCGCTGTGGGCATCGGTATCCTGCTCCACGAAGGGGTGGGGGATACGATTCGCGTTTCGCTCAGCGGCGACCCGCGCGAAGAGGTCGCCGCGGGCTATGAGATACTGAAGTCCCTCGACCTCAGCGAGCGCGGGCCCACACTGATAAGCTGTCCCTCGTGCGGGCGCACCCAGGTGGACCTCGTCGCCCTGGCAAACGCCGTGGAGGAGCGCCTTGTGCGGATTGAGAAACCGATCAAAGTTGCGGTGATGGGCTGCGTGGTGAACGGCCCGGGCGAGGCCAGGGACGCCGACGTTGGCATCGCCTGTGGGAGGGGACGGGGCGTCATTTTTCGCAAGGGCCGGCAGGTGCGCACCGTGGACGAAGCCGACTTCCTGACCGCTCTGATGGCGGAGGTCGACCGCTGGTAGGAGCGGGTCGTGAAGGGACGTGACGCCGCGGCAGCGTTCGAGGCGTGTTCTATTTGACCCTGGATTAGGGAGAATGTCTGATAAGGACGTGCTATGAGATTGTCGAGGCTTTTTGGCAAGACGATGCGTCAGACGCCCTCAGAGGCGGACAACGTCAGCCACCAGTTGCTGCTCAGGGCGGGTATGATTCACCAGGTGGTGGCCGGCGCGTATTCGTATCTGCCCCTTGGGTGGCGCGCGTTGAGAAAGGTCGAGAACACAGTCCGCGAGGAGATGGACCGCATCGGCGGCCAGGAGCTCCACATGTCGGTGCTCCAGCCCCTCGAAATATGGCAGGAGACGGGGCGGGATCAGGCCCTGGGCAAGGTCCTGTTCACCCTGAGCGACCGTCGGGATAGAAAGCTGGTTCTGGGCCCGACGCATGAGGAGGTCATCACCGAGTTGGTGCGGCGACAGGTCCAGAGCTACCGTGACCTGCCGCTCCTGCTCTATCAGATACAGACCAAGTTCCGCGACGAGCCCCGCCCGCGGGGTGGGCTGATGCGCGTGCGAGAGTTCACCATGAAGGACATGTATAGCTTCGACACCGACGAGGACGCGATGGATGTTAGCTACGCCAAGGTGGTCGAGGCGTACGAGCGCATCTGCCAGCGCTGCGGGTTGCCAACGCTCATGGTCGACGCGGACAGCGGGGCCATAGGCGGGAAAGAGTCAAATGAGTTCATGCTGCTCGCGGATAGTGGCGACGATGATATCCTCTACTGCTCCAACTGCGGCTACGCTGCCAATCTGGAGAAGGCTGAGAGCGTCAAGCCCTCGATGGAGAGGGAGGACGAGCTTGCCGTTGAGGAAGTAGACACGCCGGGCATGGTGACCATCGAAGACCTGGCGAACTACCTCGGCGTGCCCAGGAGCAAGACGCTCAAGGCGGTGTTCTACGCCGCCGACGGTGAGGTTGTCTTCGTGGTCATCAGAGGCGACATCGATGTGAACGAGGTGAAGCTGATGAACGCGCTGAAGTGCCACGAGCTGCGCCTCGCCACCGACGATGAGGTAAGGGAGGCGGGTCTGGTAGCTGGTGCGGCGTCACCAATGGGTATCACCGGCATGAGGCGGGTGGGCGACCCTTCCATCACCGATGGCTGCAATTTCGTGGCGGGGGCCAACAAGCCCGACACGCACGTCAAGAACGTCAACTACCCTCGGGACTTCGCTGTCGACCTGATGGTGGACATAGCGGCTGCCAGGGCCGGGGATGGATGCCCCAGGTGCCACGGTGAATTGCGCTCCACCCGGGGTATAGAGGTGGGCCACGTGTTCAAGCTGGGGACATTCTACAGTGAGAGACTTGGTGCAACCTTCCTTGACCAGGACGGCGTCGAGCGGCCCATCCAGATGGGCTGCTACGGCATCGGCATAGGCCGTCTGCTGGCCGCCGCCATTGAGCAGAACCACGACGACAAAGGGATCATCTGGCCGGTGCCCATTGCGCCATACCACATTCACCTCTGCTCGCTCTCCAGCGATAGCGGCGAGGTGGCCTCGGCGGCGGAACAGCTCTATGTTCGATTGCAGGAGTGTGGTTTCGAAGTACTGTTCGATGACCGTGCTGAATCGCCTGGGGTGAAGCTCAACGATGCCGACCTTCTGGGTATGCCCGTGAGGGCCATAGTGAGCCCGCGATCGCTGAAGTCTCAGGGTGTGGAGGTCAAGAGGCGGACCGAGAGCGAGGCGGCAGTCGTGCCCTTGGACGGCGTCGTGGAGAGGCTTCAGACGCTGCTGACCGCGTAGGCACCGGCAGGGGCCGGCGGAACTGCGCGGCGAGCCGAGAGAAGCCAGCCGGCAGGCGCCACAGGCTGGCGACGGGCGCCTGTAATGACAGCGAGAAATGGCGCGGGGGTATTGCATGGTCGGGTGAGTTGTGCTATACTCTCCTTAATCGATTGTGGTCGTGATTAAGTGGGCTTTCGCACCCACTTTTTTGTTGTAAGAGATGACAGGAGGGTTGGGGACGCAAGATGAAGAGCGAATTCATGCTCGCAATCACTCAGCTTGCCGCCGAGAAGAAGCTGCCTCTTGAGGTTGTTCTCGAGGTGGTGGAGTCGGCCCTGGCCTCCGCCTTCAAGAAGGACAGCTTCTCGCCGACCCAGGAGGTCTGGGTAAAGCTCAATCCGAACACCGGGAAGGTTGCGGTCCGGGCCGAGATGCAGGTGGTGGATACCGTGACCGACCCCCGCAGCGAGATCACGCTGGCGGACGCGAAGAAGATCAGGCCCGATGTCGAGCTTGGGGAGGCGGTCGAGGTCGAGGCTACGCCGCGACACGCCGGCCGCATCGCAGCGCAGACTGCGAGGCAGGTGGTGCTGCAACGGCTGCATGAAGCTGAGCGGGAGATCGTCTTCGAGGAGTTCTCTGACAGAGAGGGCCAGATTATCACGGGCATCGTGCAGCGGGTGGAGCCGAGACAGATAGTACTCGACCTGGGAAGAACCGAAGGCATTCTCCCTAACGCCGAGCAGGTGCGCAGCGAGCGGTACCGTATTGGTCAGAGGCTGAAGGTGTGCCTGTTGGAGGTGCATCGCAGCAGCAAAGGCCCTCAGGTCTTCGTGTCTCGAACGCACCCCAATCTGCTTCGGGGCCTGCTCGAACTGGAAGTCCCTGAGATGCACAGCGGCGTTGTGGAGCTCAAGTCCATTGCGCGGGAGGCCGGGAATCGGAGCAAGATTGCAGTTGCGGCGAGCCAGCCGGGCGTCGATGCTGTGGGCTCCTGTGTCGGCCTTCGTGGCATCCGGATCCAGAACATCGTCAACGAACTGAACGGCGAAAAGATCGATATCGTGGAGTGGAGCCCCGAAGAGGCGACCTTCATCGCGAACGCACTGAGCCCGGCTCAGGTGTCGAGCGTTGAGCTCAACGAAGAGGAGAAAGCGGCAACCGTGGTTGTGCCCGACCGGCAACTCTCCCTCGCCATCGGGAAGGAGGGGCAGAACGCCCGCCTGGCGGCCAAGCTGAGCGGGTGGAGGATCGACATCAAGAGTTCCTCTGTTGCCGAGGCGGAAAGGGCTGTGCTGGCGGAGCAGGTCGCGCTGACGGAGCAGGCGCTGGTCACTGAGGAAGTGGTCGAACCGGCAGAGGAGCCTGCCGTCGAAGAAGAAGCCCTCGAGCCATCGGAGGTAGTGGCGACTGAGGAGGAAGTGGCCGCAGCGGAAGAAGTGCCGGTCGCCGAAGGGGTGACGGAAGGGGAGGAGCTGCCGGTTGCCGAGCCGGTGTTGGTGGGAGAGGACGAGCTTTCTGTGCGGTCTCCGCAGGAGTATATAGAATCACTCGTGCTGCAGGAGGAAGAGGTTGAGGAAGAACCGCTTCCTGTCCAGGAAGTGGTCCCTGTCCGCGAGGAAGCTAAGTCGGTTCCTCAGATTCGCTTCGCTGAAGACATCTTCCCCTCGCGAAGGGCAAGGGGGGAGAAGAAGGGAAGGAAGGGCAAGGGCAAGGGCAAGGGAACGGCTGAGGTCAAGGGAACGGCTGAGGTCAAGAGCAAGGGAGAAACCGAGGCCAAGCCCAGGAAGGCACGCCGGGTTGCCCCGGTGGTAGCCGATGAGGAAGAGGTCGAAACCTGGTAGCGTGGGGGATGAATGCCTGCCTCAACTCAGAAGAAGACGAGTCCGCGGACCAGACACGTTCCGCAACGGACCTGTATCAGTTGTCGCCAGGTCAGGCCAAAGCGAGAGCTGATCCGAATCGTGCGTTCTGAAGAGGGCTCTGTGCAGGTCGACCCGACGGGCAAGAAGTCCGGACGGGGCGCGTATCTGTGCAGGTCGAAGGGCTGCTGGGAAGCGGCCCTGAAGAAGGAGCACCTTGCGCGTGCGCTGAAGGCCAAGCCTACGCCGGACGAGAAGCAGGCGCTCGCTCAGTACGCTGATACGCTTTCCTAGTCAGGTGAGAATTGCATGAGCGCGAGAAGTCAGAAGGTTGGCAATAAGGAAGAGGAACCGGTTGAGGGGACGGGTGCTGTGGAGACGGTGGACGAGACCGGATCGCAACACCGTCTGGTGATTCCGTCACCCCTTACGGTGAAGCAGCTTGCCGAGATAATGGATGCGAGCGGCGTCGAGGTCATCAAGCAATTGATGCGCAACGACACCATGGCTAATATCAACCAGGTCATTGACTACGACACGGCGGCCATTGTGGCTTCGGACTTCGGGTTTGAGCCAGTCCAGCAGCAGAAGACTGTTTCGGCCCGAAGGTCGAAGAAGCTGCAGGAGCTCCGGGAGGGCGATGCGCGATTGCAGAAGCCCCGGCCACCTGTGGTTACCATAATGGGGCATGTCGACCACGGGAAGACCAGCCTTCTGGACGCGATTCGAGAGACCAAGGTGACCGCCACCGAGGTGGGCGAGATCACCCAGCATATTGGAGCCTACCAGGTGGAACTGGAGGGGAAGAAGATAACCTTCCTTGACACCCCTGGTCATGAGGCGTTCACGGCGATGCGGGCGCGTGGCGCTCAGGTGACCGACATCACCATCCTGGTGGTGGCTGCCGATGATGGGGTCATGCCCCAAACGGTGGAGGCGATCGACCACGCGCGGGCTGCTGGCGTTCCGATCGTGGTGGCTGTCAACAAGGTTGACAAGGCTGATGCGAACCCGCAGCGGGTGAAGCAGCAGCTTGCCGACCTTGGCCTGGTCTGTGAGGAGTGGGGAGGCGAGGTCGTCTGTGTCGAGGTGTCTGCCAAGAAGAAAGAAGGGATCTCCAACCTGCTGGAGAATCTGATCATCGTCGCCGAGATGGAGGAACTCAAGGCCAACCCCGAAGGCCGGGCTGCCGCTGTCGTCGTGGAAGCCAAACTGGACAAGACAAAGGGCCCCTTGGCAACGGTGCTGGTGCAGAGCGGCGTTCTGAAGGTAGGCGACAGCTTCCATGTGGGTGAAACGTGGGGCCGTGTCAAGGCGATGTTCGACGACAAGAGCAAGCACATGAGGAGAGCCGAGCCAGCGACTCCGGTCGAGGTGCTGGGATTCCAGAGCGTGCCCCAGGCAGGCGACATCCTGCGGGTGGTCGTCAACGAGAAGGAGGCGCGCAACGCGGCACTGAAGCGCCAGGAGGAACGCAGGCTTATGGCGGGAGGGCCCAGGCGGGCGCTTGGCGTGGGTGAGCTATCGGCCCAGATTCGCGAGGGCCGCATCAAGGAACTCAATCTTATACTCAAGACGGATGTGCAGGGGAGCATCGAGCCGATAAGGACCTCCCTCGAACGCCTGGTGGTGGGCGAGGTGAAGGCGAATGTGCTGCACTCAGGCAGTGGAGGCATTACCGAAGGCGACGTTCTGCTTGCCCTTGCTTCAGGCGGAATCGTCCTCGGATTCAACACACGTATCGAGCCGGGAGCCAAGCAACTGGCTGACAGCGAGGGAATAGACATCCGCTCCTACCAGGTCATCTATAACCTGGTGGAGGACGTCGAGAAGCTGTTGACCGGGATGCTCGAGCCTGTCTGGGTGGAGGTGCTCGAAGGACATGCCGAGGTCCGTGTGGCGTTCTCCGTCCGTGGCCGCAAGGTGGCCGGCGTCTACGTGACCGATGGTGCGATAAGGCGCGGTTCGCAGGCGAGGGTCATTCGCGGCGGGGAGACCATTGTTGAATCCAGCGTGTCCAGTCTCAGGCGGTTCAAAGACGATGTTCGAGAGGTCGCCGCCGGCTTCGAGTGCGGCCTCGGCATTGAAGGTTTCGGCGAATTCGAGATTGGGGACATCATCGAGTCCTACGGGAGAGAGAAGCAGTGACCAGGCGCACCGAGCGGATCAACGACCTCATAAGGGAGCAGATAAGCGAACTCCTCCATCGCCAGGTCAAAGACCCGAGGCTCAGTTGCTTTCTCACAGTGACAAGAGTGAATACCTCAGTCGACCTGCGGCATGCCAAGGTGTTCGTGAGCGTTATGGGAAGCGAAGAGGAGAAGAAGGCGGCAATGGCCGGTCTGGACTCCGCTTCTGGCTTCCTCTACCGGGAGCTGCGGGGCCGCCTCTCGCTGCGCCGCATGCCTGAGTTGCGATTCCAACTGGACCGGTCCATGGAGCGTGGAGCCGAAGTCCTCGACCTCATGAGAGAGGTGCACGAAGAGTAGCTTGAGCATCGACGGCATCCTCAATATCAACAAGCCTGCCGCCGAAACGTCTCTCGACACTGTCAGGAGGGTGAGGCGGCTGTGCGGACAGAGGTGGGTAGGGCATGCCGGCACCCTCGACCCGGGGGCTACAGGTGTCTTGCCCGTGTGCCTCGGCCAGGCAACGCGGATTATCCCCTTCATAGTGGACGCCCACAAGACCTACATCGCCGAGATGGAGCTGGGCGTCGTCACCGACACGTACGACGCCGACGGTAGAGTGACCCGGAGGGTCGACTGCTCTCACGTCACCAGAGAGCAGGTGGAACAGGCGTTGCCTGCCTTCAGAGGTTCCATTCTCCAGAAACCGCCGATGTACAGTGCTGTCAAGCACCAGGGGAAGCGTCTCTACGAGCTGGCCCGGGCTGGGATAGAGGTTGAGCGGGAGTTGAGGACGGCGGAGGTATTCCGCCTGGAATTGCTCGACTGGCAGCCGCCGCTATGTACTGTCGAGGTGGAGTGTGGCAAGGGAACCTACGTACGCTCTCTGGCCCATGACCTTGGTCAGGCCGTGGGCTGCGGCGCTCACGTGAAAAAGCTGGTGCGGACGCGAAATGGGCTATTCGATATACGGGACAGCGTCACCGTCTCCCAGCTTGAGGCTGCGTTTGAGCGAGAGGAGTGGCGAGAGCTGCTGTATCCGATGGATGTGGTACTTCAGAACTGGATGGCTGCCATCGTGAGCGAGGAGCAGGAGAGAGACATCCGGCACGGGCGGCCCGTGGCGCTGGCGATGGGCGATGAGAAAGGCTACTGCCGGGCCTACTCGGCTGACGGGCGCTTTCTGGCGGTGCTTCGCTTCCTGCCGGAGCGTAGTCTGTGGCACCCGGAGAAGGTGTTCGCCGCGTCCTAGAGACCCCGCCTGGGGCTAATTAGCCACCTGGCAGTTGCTCCAGGAATTCCTGCTTGAGCCTTTCCAGTCTGGAGTCGAACCGTGACGAGAGCTCCTCGGCGATCTCGGCGCGCAACCGGCTGGCACTGGGCCTCACGTCGGCAACAGCACTGCCCGATATGCCAAGCTCTTGCAGAAGGGCGCCGGCCGTGGCGCTCATCTCCCACAGCTTCTGTTCGTAGACCTCCGCCTCATCCGTCTGGTATTCGGAGGCAAGCGATTGCATGCGGCCCTCCGCGTCCAGCTTCGTGACACTGGGCTGGAGACTCCGTATGCCCTGCAATGCCCTTCGTGTGGTCTCGCTGTCCTGGAGGCTGACTGCATCCACCAGCCGAAGGAGTATCGCGCGGGCGATGACGTCCCTCTCGGCGGCGCCGTGCCTGTCGACCTCCTGGTTCAGGGTCCGCGTGTGGCCGTGCTCCAGGTACCGCTCGGCGAGGGCCTTGCCGACAGCCGAGCCCTCGGACTCCCTTCTCTGCCTGAGTTCGTCCGGAGAAAGCCTGCCCAGCTTCTCAGCACGCTCCAATGCCCTCTCGTAGGCGCTCTTCATCTCTGCCATGACGTGCCTCACGTAAGGTGGCCAAACCGATTGCCGTCAATTATACTCTGTCTTGCGTCTGGCAGCGAGGGAACAGCTGCCCTGTATTCAGTCTGAGGTGATGTCTTGAAGCTTGTCGAGAACCTATACTGCTACATCTGGCCCGGGCGGGGCAACAACTGCAATACATACGTTTTCGCCAGCGTGCTTGACGGCGGCCGGCCTCACGTGGTTGTCGACCCCGGTCATCTGGTGAACGAGTTCAGCGAGCCCTGTTTCGAGCAACTGCTCGCCTCCATGGAAGGCGACGGCCTCCAGCCGGAGGATGTTGGGCTGATAATCAATACTCACGCGCACCCCGACCACTGCGAGGCGAGTCAGGCCCTGGCGGAGATGGCCAGATCGAACGCCGGGGAGGGCCAGGCGAAGCAGGCGCTTATTGCCTTCCACGAGGACGAGGTGGCGTACCGGAGGGAAATGGCCCAGAAGTTCGGGAGGCCCCTCGAAATGGAGCCTGACCTCGTGCTCAAGGAGGGGGACCTGGACCTGGGCAACGTGCATCTGAAGGTCCTGCACACGCCGGGCCACAGCCCGGGCTCGATCAGCCTCTATTGGGCCGGCCAGCGGGTGCTGATAACCGGGGATGTGGTCTTCTACGGCGGGATCGGCAGGACCGACCTGCCCGGGGGCGATGGCCAGCTTCTCAAGCAGAGCATTGAGAGGTTGTCTGAGCTTGATGCCGAGTATCTGCTGCCCGGTCACAGCACCCAGTTCGGCATGATCGTGCAGGGCAAAGACAAGATTACCAAGAACTTCCGGTTCATCAAGATGAACTACTTCCCCATGCTGTAGCGGGGACAGTCTAGCACTGCCCGGCGCGAGGGAAGGGGGAAGTGTCACCGGGGACCAATTCGAGAGCAGCCTATTGACAGCACATGTTGATAGGTTATATAATCGCGACTAGGTGCAATAACAATGAGTTGCGGTATGCTCCTGAAGAAGCAAGGGTTGAGGTTGACTCCTCAGCGGTTGCTGGTGTTGGATATCATCCACGAGTTTGATGGCCCTTTCACTGCGGAGGAGGTCCTTCGCCAGACTCAGGCCAGGATGTCCGGGGTCGATAAGTCGACCGTATACCGGACACTGGAGCTTCTTGAAGGGCTAGGGTCTATATACGGAATGGAGGTCGGGGGTAGAACTTTGTATCACCATGTCGATGACATGCGTCATCATCACCATCTGGTGTGTCGCAAGTGCGGCAAGAGTATGGACTGTGACGAAGGCTTGTTTGTGCAGTTGGAGGCCCTGCTGGAAGACAAGTACGGTTTCCGGGTTGACTTCAAGCATATGGTGATAGGCGGCTTGTGCCGTGAATGCGCCAGCGAGGGTTGAGATAGGCCTCTTTTTTTTGAAACCAAGTGCGATTGATAGCAATTGCCTATAGTTGCAAGACACTAGGCCGAGTGCTGCGGTGCGCGTCTGGTGTCGAGACTGGGTGCAGTAGCGCGCTGATCAGCCGCCGGCACAGACAGATGGCAAGGAGGCTGTGACACGGTCGGTGAGGAGATGGGGCGTTTTCGAATGGATGACGTTATGGAATGTGGAGGGACGCTGTCGCCGATAGGCCCTAGTGCATCCCGGGGCTTGAAGCTCACATGCGTAGGGGGCTCAGGAAGCTTCTTCTTTTTTGAGTCTTATTGCAAATATATGCAGATACAACCGAGCGCATGAAACCCAGTGGTCGAGGCTGAAGATGGACATATGGATGATGGACTACCTGGACAGACCCGAAGAGTTGATCTCGACCATAAAGACTTTCACCATTGACAGCGCAGGTCTCGAAAGACTGACGGCGGCAGGAGTGAATCCTCTGGTCGAGCTGGGTATCATGCCGCAATCTGAGTCATCTGGAGGGTGCCCGTCTTGGGTTTACGCCATCTTGGGGATACTGGCGGTTCTGGCCGTAGGCAGCATGGCATATGCGTTGGCGGTGAGGAAACGCTGAGCTTGGGGCTTCGAGGAAAGAGACGCTGAAACCTGCCCGAAGACGTGGGCAGCTAACCAGGCAACAGATTCCCGTGTTCTAAGGACCTAGAGGGAGAAAAGCATGAAGAAACAGTCTACGGTGCTGAGGACTGCGATAGGCATAGTGGGCGTGCTGCTTATTGCCTTCCTTGTGTGGTCCATGGTGGACACGCTGGCACGAGACAGTTCGGATGCAGAGGCGCACTTCAACACAGGCCTGGCTCATCTGGAGACGGCATACGAAAAAGGGGGAGCGTATGCACCGGAGGGGATAGCGGCGCTGCAAGACGCTATCTCCGAGTTCACTCAGGCGATTGAGCTGGACCATGACTACGCGGTTGCATACTACGACCGGGGACTCGCGGCCATTGAGCTCGTCCATTTCTACTACAGACCTTTCAGCCAGGAAACGGAGGAGCTCTTCAGTGGCGCAGTTGATGACTTCGAGACGGCCATCGACCTGGATAGCACGCTATACCTGGCATACGCGGGGTTGGGAAACGCGTACGACAGGTATGGGGAGTTTGAAGACGCGGTGGACTGGTATGACAAAGCTCTTGATCATGAGACCGAGATACTTGAACACTGGGGCGAGGAAGCCTTGGCGAACATATTCTACAGCAGGGGCAGAGCCTATCAAAGGGTTGAGGACTACCGGGCGATTGACGACTACGAAACAGCCTTGGAGTGGAGTCCAAACCACGACTATACGCTCTCGCATCTGGCTGCCGTGTATGTGGTCCTTGGAGAGTATGAGGATGCCATCGACATGTACAACCAGTCGGTGGCAGTCAAGGAGAGCAAACCTGCCTTGGGCATGTGGGACTACCATAGCTGGGAAGGGAGAGGACTCTGTTACTACTACATGGGAGAATACGATGAAGCCATCCAGGATTTCGAGGAAGCCCTGGACATTGCGTACTGGCCTCTGCCCGACGCGTATCTCGGCTTGGGGATGACGTACTTGAAGGTGGGAGATGAGGCTAAAGGGGATGAGAACCTCGACACCGCGATAGCGCTATGCACTCAGACGATTGAGGATGCGCAAGCTCCCGGGGAGGTGTTCGCGGAGTACAACACGAGGGGGCTTGCCTACGTTGGGCTTGGGCAGTACGATGCGGCGATTTTGGACTTCCAGAAGGTGATAGAGTTCGGCCCGCCGTTTGTCTACGGCCACGTTTATTATGAGGTAGAGGGGCACAAGAACATAGGCATTGCGTATTCGGGAATGGGGGATAACGACCAAGCGGAGCAGTACTATCAGGAAGCGCTCAGCATGGCAGAGGCACGAGAACTGAACTTCTCCAAGATAGAGATTGAGGAACTGTTGAGCGGACTATGATCCTCGCATGGCGTGGGTGACAGAATCGCGGAAAGGAGGTGAAAGCGAATGTGCGTTCCCGCAAGTGTGGTGACAGGAGGAAGCGTCAGCGGTTGTCAGGGGATATGCCAGGTCTGGCCTCAGGTCATCGGTCTGGTGGCCGTATGTGGCGTTCTGGTCTGGAATTTCAGGGGTATCATAGGCAGGGGGCTAGGCATCAAGAAAGCAAGCGGCCAATAGGCTTATCGATCCCCTCCTTTATGCGCTGATAATAGAGGCGCGAAGGCCCCAGAGACGTGCGCCGATGGGTTTATGGTACTTCGCGCCTCATTGTCAGCGCCGGTTCCTGTATGTATTTGGCCGTTGCCATAGCTCCTGGGAGAATGCCACTAAGATGTCCAGGTTACTTTCCAATCTGACCTTGCAGGTCGAGCCTACGACCGCGTGCAACTTAGACTGCGCAATATGCATGAGGCGGAATCTGCAAAGAGCCGTCACTTCCCTTTCGGTTGACAGCTTCAAGAGAATCCTCGATTCAGGCAGCTTCCGTCACGTCGGCCTGCACGGATGGGGTGAGCCGCTGTTGAATCGCGGGCTCTTTGAGATGGTAGCGTATGCCGAGTCGAGAGGGGTTCTTACCAATCTCACCACCAATGGGACACTGGTACGAGGAAACGTAGACAGGATTTTCGACAGCGGGTTGAGGGAGATCGCTTTCGGAGTATATGATAGAGAGCTTTTTCTGCGCAGTGCATCTTATGTCGAGGGACTGATAAGGGAAAGGAAAAGACGCGGCCTGACGAAGCCCAGGGTCTATCTCGATATCACCGTCTATGAGGGCAATAGCGGTGAGGTCTTGGACCTGGTTAGCCTTGCTGAGGAGTTACAGGCAGACGCAGCGATCCTCCACAGGCTGTTCAATGCGCACAGTGTGGACCCATCTATGAAGTATATCGCCAGGGACGAAGAAGAGGAGCTGTTCGCAGGGGTGAGGCAACTGGCAAAGGCGTTGAAACTGAAGGTGTACTTGCCGCCACGTCACTCGTACCCCTGCCGTGTCGTCAGGTCCTGCGTTTTCGTCACCGTTGAGGGCAAAGTCACCCCTTGCTGTTTCCTTCCTGACCTCTGCCTGGGTGACGCGCTTGAGGATGGAGTGGAGAAGGTCATGCGCTCAAAGGCATACTACAGTTTCGTCAAGGACATGAAGAAGCATCCGATATGCAGCAGGTGCGAGTGGTAAGCCATGCAAGGTAAGTCCTACTTCGGCTTGCGTGAATGGGCGATACTCATTGCAATGGCCGTAGCCAGCGCCCTGGTGCACACCCTAATACCGTGGAAAAGCATCACCGATTCACTTGGCATTCCCGGGCCGGCAGCAGGAATGGCTGTGTTCGGCGGGCTCATCTTTGTTCTGTGGATATGCCTCGCCCGCCGGCTCACGGGGAGAGCATACAGCGCTATCGTCGTTTCAATCCTGATTGCGGCCATCTGTCTGCTCGTGGCCCCCTGGTATGGGATTACATCGCCAGCCTGGTTCAGCGTCTTCGGCATTCTGGCACTCCTCTCCACCGGCATCATCGTTGAGCTAACACAGTCCCGCTCTTCCTGGGCCGGTGCGGTTGGCGGGGGGCTGGGAAACCTGTCGTGTCTGGCAGTGACATGGCTGGCCATTGGATTCCAGGTTGACACATGGGTGCCACTGTGGGTTGCGCCATTGCTTGTGGTTGGTGCGGTGGTGTCGGGTGGTGTCGGGGTGTGGCTTGCACAGGGCATCACGCAGATAGTGCTGGCACGCCAGACTGGCTAGGAAGGGAGGTCTATTGTGATTCTGAAGCCTTCTCTGAGGTCGAGGCTCATGCCTATGCCTGTGGTCTTCATTTCTACGATCAGCAAGGAGGGTATTCGCAACATCGCACCGTGGGGGTGTGTAATGCCTGTGTTGCGGCCGCTGGACCTGATCTGTATTGCCTCGGCCAAGAAACGCGACACACTTGTCAATATCCGTGAGACGAGGGTGTTCGTCCTTAACATGCCTGGTGTGGATATGGCGGACAAGGTTATCCCAACCGCCAGATTCAGCAGCCCCGAAGTGGATGAGTTCGAAGTGGCCGGCCTTGGCGAGAAGCCGTCGACCATCGTGATGGCCCCCGGCATCGCGGGATGTTACGCGTGGATGGAGTGTGAGCTTCACAAGGAATACGAGGAGAAGGACCACGTCTTGATTGTCGGGAAGGTCCTGCGGATCGAAGTGGCGGACGACGTCTTGCGGCCAGACGGCTCGCTGGATGCGGAGAAGGCAAGGCCTCTCATGATGATGAGCGGCGAGAAAGGGATGGGTTTCTGCACTGTATGCGATATCAACAAGTTCGAGCCTTTCTCCGCGATGTTTCCTGACGGTAGGGACCCGCTGGCAAGAGAACAGGAGGACTGACGAGGGATTGGCTCGCTCTGTCTGCCGGCGACGGGGCAGGGACCGGCGCTTTCGCCTGTCCTCGGGGGCTGCCAGGCTGCTCTCAGACTGTACCGCGACGCTGTGGAGAAGACGATGGTAGACCGTGACGCCATGTTTGCCCGCATAGACTCGGAGGATGTTGACCTGATATGGGAGCCTACTTCGGTGGAGTATGACAACTTCCTCGGGGTGCCCATCAGTTTTCAGTATCGAGCTAAACGCTATGAAGTCCTGGAAGTCGTTGGGGTCTTTCGGCATTCCCTGGGTGACCCGTCCATGACTTACCTGGTGAGAACCAGGGAAGGGGTATTCGCTCTTTACCTGGTGCTCTCTCGTGAGACCTCGCTCGGGCGTCGGACGCCTGCCCGCTGGATACTGTACTTCCGGGTCGACGAGAAAGAGGAGGCGAAAATGCTGGTTGATATGAAGCTGAAGCGGGTGGCGGATTTTCACGGGCATCTATGTCCTGGGCTGGTCATTGGCTATCGCGCATGTCAGTTCGCACTGGAATCCTTGAGGCTGGAACGTCTGTGGCAGCCAGGGCTTCGCGTCATTGTAGAGAACGAGACCTCGGCCCTCGATGCGGTGCAGATTCTGACGGGGTGCACCAAAGGGAATGGGAGGCTCCGTGTCTATGACCACGGTAAGCATGCCTATACCTTCTTCGACGATGCCGGCAATGGGCTGCGCCTTGAGCTGAAGTTCGATGCCCTGGCTGAAGCGGAGGCCTTCCTGGAACTGGAGCACAAGATCAGCGCGGGGACAGCCAGTCTGCTGGAGACCGCCCGATACTGGGCAATGCTGAACGGGTATGTTCGTACTCTCCTGGACCTGCCAAACGAAGTCTTGTTCGATAGCCAGCGTGTGGCTTTGCAGCCAGAGAATGCCCATGAGGAATCATCTGCTCTGTCCCGGTGCAGCAAGTGCGGTGACCTGGTGATATACTCCTGCCTGCTAGCTATTGGCGAGGAGCAGCTATGCCCACGCTGCGCCCAGGCCATATCGCGAGGCAACTAGCCGGAGACAACTCCTCGCGCGCTCATCTGGTCGAGCCAGGCCGAGTCGAAGGTTGTCCTCCAGGGGCGAGGACCTGGCCCGCGACCATCACACAGGCACCGGCCACGCTTGGGAATGTCACCCTGTCCGTCTTCTCTATCGCTTCCTGCTTCATCGTCCTGGAGGCGTGTCTCGCTAGAAAAACTCGGCGCCATCGAGTATAGTAACTGTGTAGTCTGTGACACCGCGTCGAGCGAGATGGAAACCCTGAGATTGCACCGGGAACCCAAACTCAACAGTCCGCTGATGATAGCCGCGTGGCCTGGAATGGGTGGCGTGGCCATCGTGGCTGCGAAGTATCTTGTGGAACGGGTGGATGCCCAGGAGTTCGCCAGCATTGAGCCAGACCAGTTCTTCGACCTCGGCGGCGTGCTGGTGGAGGACTCGGTGGTGCAGGACATAGGTATCCCGGAGGGGAAGTTCTACTGCCTGGAGGACAACGGCGAGAACGACCTGATCGGATTCATGTCGGAGGCCCAGCCTCACATCAAGGGATACGGGATGGCCAATCTGGTGCTGGATGTGGCCCAGAGGTACAAGGTAAGGAGGCTGTTCACCTTCGCGGCGGCTCCCACTCATATTCATCATACCGCGACACCGCAGGTCCTGGCGGCAGCCACCAGTCCCAGGCTGGTGCAGGAACTGGGCAAGTATGACGTGAAGCTGCTCAGGGAGGGCAGTGTGAGCGGCCTTAACGGGCTGTTGCTCGGGGTTGCCAAGAAGCGCGGTATGGATGGCATCTGCCTTCTTGGCGAAATCCCCATTTACACTACGCAGGTAGCCAACCCCAGGTCTTCGAAGGCGGTCCTCGACGTGTTCTGTCGCATGACTGGCCTGGAGGTCGATCTGACGGAGATCGAAAGCTGGGCTGAAGAGACGGACAGGGAAGTGGAGCAGAAGATGGCCCATTTGAAGGAGGCCTTCAGGGATGAGGCCAGGGAGCTTATCGACTACTTCGAGCGGTTGTCGGGGCAGGAGGCCGCCTCGGAGAAGCAGCTTGATTTCAGTTCGGAGGACCTGGTCAAGGACATAGAGCGATTCCTCAAGGAGAAAGGGGACGAGGGGGAGAACAAAGGGGGACACCAATAGCCTCATGAGTACGTCGCCACCATTCTTCGTCTCTTTCAGTATCACCAACAAGTGCAACCTCAACTGCAAGCACTGCTACAGTGAGTCAACCGAGGATGCACTTCCCGATGAGTTGTCAACCAGCGAAGCGTTGGCGTTGATGGAGGACCTCGCGCGCTGGAAAATAGGGCTGTTGGTGATCGATGGCGGGGAGCCGCTGTGCCGGAACGACCTTCTTGATGTCGTGGCCGCTGCATCCAGCGGGGGCATAATGACCGGCGTGGGCAGCAACGGCACGCTGATTGACCTGACGGTGGCGCGACAGATGGTGAAGGCGGGAATCAGCCAGGTCGCTATCTCGATTGATGGGGCCGACGAGACGACCCATGACTCCTTCAGGGGCAGGGCTGGTGCGTTCAGAGAGGCGATGGACGGCATGTCGGCCTGTAAGGAGGCAGGGCTGCGGTTCCAACTCGGTATGGTTATTAGGAAGCAGACTCTGAAACAGGTGCCCGACATGCTGCGGTTGGCGGTGGAGAGCGGGGCTGATGCAGCCGAGTTCTTCGACCTGGTGCCTGCGGGGAGGGCAAGGCTTCAGTGTCGGCCAGAATGCCTTGAGCCTGAGGAACGACGCGAGGTGATGGAATGGCTGGCACAGGCGCAGGTCGAGTGCCCCATCCTCATACGGGTCCCGGCGTGCCCCATGTATCCCATGCTCCTCAAGGAGAGGGATGTGCGTCCCAGGCACATTCCCATGGAAGCCCTGCGCCGCGTTCCCTACTACGGCCGGGGGTGCGCTGCGGGAATGCCCTCCGGCTACGTTACTGTGCTCTCGAACGGTGATGTTCATCCATGTATGTTGCTACAGGTCAGGCTGGGCAACGTAAGAGAGACAGGCATAACCAGGATATGGCAGGACTCACCTGTACTGGCCACGCTTCGTTCCAGAGCGTTGAAGGGTGAGTGTGGTGCGTGTACCTACAAGGCGATATGCGCCGGATGCAGGGGCCGTGCCTACGAGGAGACAGGTGACCTGCTGGCGTCGGACCCGGGCTGCTGGCTTGTTTCTCCAGCCGGTGGAAGGGAGGAAGTGGATGAGCGCGAGGAAGCCGAGAACCATCCGTGAACTCAGGGCGGCGGGTCACAGGGTAGTATCCGTCAAGGAGGAGATGCGAAGCAACCTCATACGGATGATCCGGAGCGGAGAGGAGCTTTTCCCAGGGATCATCGGGTTTGAGGACAGTGTTATCCCCCAGGTGGAGAATGCCATCCTGTCAGGCCAGGACATGATCCTCCTCGGCGAGAGAGGGCAGGCCAAGACGAGGATGATCAGGTCCCTGGTGCGGTTGCTGGACGATGAGGTAGCCGCCGTCGCCGGCTGCGAGATTAACGATAACCCCTTCAATCCCATCTGCCGGAGCTGTCGCGATCGCATCGCCAGACAGGGCGACCGGGTCGAGATAAGCTGGATACCACGCGAGCGGAGGTACGGCGAGAAGCTCGCGACCCCCGACACGACCATAGCTGACATAATCGGTGAGGTTGACCCCATACGGGTGGCGGAGGGCAGGTACCTCTCGGACGAGCTCACCATGCACTACGGGCTTGTCCCCCGCACCAACAGAGGCATCTTCTGCATCAACGAGTTGCCCGACCTGGCGGAGAAGATCCAGGTGGGCCTGTTCAATCTTCTCGAAGAGCGGGACATACAGATCAGAGGCTACAACGTGAGGCTGCCTCTCGACATCTGTATCGTCGCCAGCGCCAACCCGGAGGACTACACCAACCGCGGGCGCATCATTACCCCTCTCCGGGACAGGTATGGCTCGCAGATAAGAACCCACTATCCCAGGTCTCTCGAGGACGAGATCGAGATAATGGAACGGGAGAAGACCACCTTCGAGGATGGCTCACCCTCCTGCGCCGTGCCACGGTACATGAAGGAGATCATCGCCGAGATCACGAGGCAGGCCAGGCAGAGCCCCGACATAAGCCAGCGGTCGGGGGTGAGCGTGAGGGTGTCAATAGCGAACTACGAGAACCTGCTGAGCAACGCCATCAAGCGGGGGATTCGCTCCGGCGAAGGGGACGTTACGCCGAGGGTCTCCGACCTTCCTTTCCTCGTGGCCTCAACCAAGGGCAAGATAGAGCTGGAGAGCGGCGAGGAGGAGGTCGAGGAGCAGGTGATCGAGAAGTTGATCAAGAATGCGGTGCACGCGACATTCAACCGCTACTTCAGCGTTGGTGATTTCGATGCCCTTCTCGACAGTTTCAGGAATGGACTTCAGGTCGAGGTCTCGGATGGCATGGGCTCTGGGGAGTACGTCAGGCTTTCGGGGGAGCTGGCTGGACTTGGCGAAGCCATGAGGCGGCTGGAGATCGGCGAGCAGCCTGCCGGCGTGGCATCGGCTCTCGAATTCGTGCTCGAGGGGCTTCATCTGAACAAGCGGCTCAACAAGGAGCGGGTGGCGGGCGCAACGCGCTATCGGGTGTAGCATGGTCAGGTACAGGTACTCACAGTGGGATGGCACCCAGGACATTCCTGAGATGGGCGCCGACCAGTTGATGGATGTCCTCTCCGACAGTCTTACCTCGCACGGTGACGTGTGGCGCGCCTTGCAGAAGCTGTTCCGGCTCGGGCTGGAGGATGCAGAGGGCAGGAGGCTGCCGGGCATTCAGGACCTGCTTCAGAGGCTGCGCGGGCTGAAGCGTCAGACCCTCGACAGGTACAACATCGGCTCCATCCTGGATGAGATCCGGGACAGGCTGGACGATGCGGTCAACACCGAGAGGGACGGAATCGAGAAGCGTCTCGAAGAAGCGAGGACAGGTCAACAGTCCGAGGAGCTGGTCAAGGCGCTGGAAAACGTCGCATCGAAGAACCTGTCCTTCCTCGACAACCTGCCTCCTGACCTTCCCGGCGCCATCAAGGAGATGGCGAGCTACGAGTTCATCGACCCGGATGCCCGCCAGAAGTTCGAAGAGCTGATGGATATGCTCCGCAAGAGGGTCATGGACTCCTACTTCAAGGACATCCAGCAGAACCTCATGAGCCTGACCCCGGAGGATATGCAGCGCCTCAAGGACATGGTCAATGCCCTGAACCAGATGCTTCGCGACCGGATGCAGGGGCTGGAGCCTGATTTCGAGGGGTTCATGGAGCAGTTCGGCGACCAGTTCGGCCCCGAGAGACCGTCCAGTCTGGACGACCTCATTGACATGCTCCGCAAAAGGATGGCACAGATGGAATCGTTGCTCAACAGCCTGCCGACTGAGGCGAGACAGTCGCTGGAGCAACTGGTGGAGTCGATGCTGCAGGACCAGGGTCTGAGGGACGAGCTACTGGATTTGGCGGCGGCACTGGAGTACCTGTCGCCAAGGAGGAGGCTGGGCGACAGGTACCAGTTCCAGGGAGAGGAACCCCTTTCGCTGGCGGAAGCTCTGAGACTCATGGAAGAGCTTCAGGGCATGGATGAACTCGAAAGGCAGTTGGAGAGGAACCAGTACAACCCGTCTGCCGGCGATATCGACGCCGGCAGGGTGAGGCAGTATCTGGGGGAGGACGCCTTTCGGTCGCTGGAGCAGTTGCAGCGCCTCACCGATGTGCTCGAAGAGGCCGGCTACATATATCGGGACAGCGGCGGATGGAGGCTGACCCCGAGGGGAATACGGCGGTTGGGCCAGAAGGCGCTGCGAGACGTCTTCTCCTACCTGAAGAAGGGTCGTTTCGGCAAGCATGAGGCCGAGACCAGGGGTGTTGGGGGTGAGCGGTCCGATGACACCAAGGCGTATGAGTTTGGCGACAGCTTCCTGCTCGACATCCAGAGGACCATGATGAACTCGTTGAGGAGAGAGGGCGTGGGCACCCCGATCAGGCTGCGGGCTGCTGATTTCGAGGTGTACGAGACGGAGCACCTCACTCAGTGCTCC
>JAXHUA010000124.1:0-3182 GCA_034189695.1 Chloroflexota bacterium
CTACGCTGGCTTTCCAACTGCCTTCTTAGTCATCCAAAACAACCACCGTTCAGGACGATGGATTGGACGTTGGCCCAGGTCTCGACGTTGTTCAGTGTCGTGGGCTTGTGATACAGGCCGTCGACAACAGTGTGGACGTCTTTGGCCCTTGGCTCGCCGACCTTGCCTTCAATGGAGGCCATGAGCGCCGTTGATTCGCCACAGACGAAGGCCCCACCGCCCCGGGCGATCTCTACATTGAAGCAGAAGGACGACCCCAGTATGTTGTCACCCAGGAGACCCAGCTCAGACGCTTGCTGGACGGCGATGCGGGAGTGCTTGACCGCCAGCGGGTACTCGTTGCGGACGTAAACATATCCCTTCTGAGCGCCGACTGCCCAGGCGCCGATCATCATGCCTTCCAGCACCAGGTGGGGGTTTCCTTCGAGCACGCACCGGTCCATGTAGGCCCCGGGGTCGCCCTCATCCGCATTGCAGATCACGTACTTCTCATCTCCCGGTGCCTCCCAGCATTCAGTCCACTTGCGCCCGGTCGGGAAACCACCCCCGCCACGTCCCCGCAACCCCGACGACCTGATCTCATTGATGACCACCTCCGGGGTCATGCCACGGAGCACTTCCGTCAGGGCCGAATAGCCGCCCGCCGCGATGTAGTCCTCGATGGAGCAGGCATCGACCATGCGGTTCTTTGAGAGTATCTGCCGGTCCTGCGCCTGATAGAAGGGGATCTCTGCCTGTGTCCGGCAGAGCTTGCCTGAGACCGGGTCCTGGTAGAGCAGCCGCTCGATAACCTCCCCCTTCATCACGGTCTGGTAGACGATCTCGAAGGCGTCGTCCGCCGAGACGTGGCAGTAGAATATGTTCCCCGGCTCAATAATCATCACCGGGCCTTGCTCGCAGAAACCGTGGCACCCGGTCACGCACAGCCGCACTTTGTCGTCGAGTCCCTGGCGGGATAGCTCTTCCCTGAGGGCGTCAATGACCTCCTGGGATTGCGAGGCCCGGCAACCCGTGCCCCCGCATACCATCACCGTCGTCGCGATGGCCTCTCGACGCTCCCTGACCTGCTGGCGCAGGTGTTCAAGCTCGCGGAAGCTGTTAAGCCTGGACACGCTGGAGTTCCTCCGTGTTCTGACGGCGAAGCTTCTCGACCAGCTTGCGGAGCTTGGAGGGGGTCATGTGGTGATAGTATGACCCGTTTTCCGCAACGATCGGCCCCTGCGCGCAGGCACCCAGGCAATTCACATACTCCACGGAGAAGAGGCCGTCGTGGGTCACCTCGCCGGGCTCCACGCCGAGCTGGCCGGTGGCCTGGTCGAGGAGAAGGCGGGAGCCCCGCACGTGGCAGGCTGTGCCCATACACATGGTGAGGACATGCTTGCCCGACGGCTTCAACCGGAAGGCCTTGTAGAAAGAAGCCACGCTGTAAACGTCAATTAGCGGCACGCCGAGAGCTTGAGAGACAGTCTGCATCGCTTCCCTGGGTATGTAGCCGTAGTCCTCCTGAATGTCCTGGAGGACCTCGATGAGCTGGTTTGGCCGGCTGCGCCGTCCTTCCAGGATCTGCTCGAGCGTTCTTGGCGGCATGTTAGCCTCCTTCAATGCAACGTCAGCTTGACTGCCTCTAAGATACCTGATAAGCTCAACGATGCGAATACGGAAATATTGCCCCCATATTGCCTATATAAAATAGGCAATCACGATGGGCGACCGGGATGGAGGTGTCCAATGGAGAACGAGGAGAGCGGTGCATCTTCAGCCGACGGCCCTTATCTGCCGTTTCCGTCGAAGGACCTCGCGCTTCTGTGGCGAATCCCTTTTCTCTGTGAGGGCGCAACCGACGAGATAGAGATAGCCCTGCGCGAGCGCATCAAGGAGTTGAATTGCCTCTACGGGATATCGCAGCTTGCCGAGCGCTATCTGCATTCCCTCGACGGTTTGCTCCAGGAGCTGGTGGACTTCCTGCCCTACTCATGGCAGTACCCCGAGGTCACCTGCGCCCGGGTCCTCTTCAAGGGGAAGACCTACGCGAGCCGCAGATTCGAGGTGACCGACTGGCGGCAGTCGGCGCGGGTCTACATGTACCATGAGGCAGTGGGCGAGGTGAGCGTCTTCTACCTGGAGGAATGCCCGCCGGCGGACGAAGGCCCTTTTCTCAAGGAAGAACGGGCTCTTCTCGACACCGTGGCGGAGCAGATCGGCACCATTGCCACCCGGATATCGGCGGAGATGGAGCTGGAGGAGACCAACCGGCAACTGACCCTGGAGCGGCAGGCGCTCCAGGAAGCCAATACCGCCCTGAGGATACTCCTGTCCCGTATCGAGCAGGAGAAACAGGGGATATACCGGGACGTCAAGATGAATGTGGAGAAAGTCCTCATGCCTATCCTGCATGCCCTGGGTCTCCAATTGCCTCCGGCCCAGACGAGATATGTGGAGATGCTCCAGAACAGCCTCGAGGAGATCACCTCGCCGTTCACCAGCAGGCTGTCCCTTTCCTACCATTCGATGACGCCGACCGAAATCGCCATCTGTAACATGATCCGGAACGGCATGTGCACCAAAGAAATCGCCGAGATGCGGAGCGTTTCCGAGGCCACCATCAACCATCACCGCGAGAAGATCCGGCGCAAGCTCAAGATCACCAACCAGGATGTCAATCTGGCGACCTTCCTGCAATCAAGCATGTGGGAGGAAGAGAGCAGAGCGGGATCCCCCGTATCGACCTGAAACCGTGGCCGAAGCTGTCCCTATTGCCCCACATTCCCTGGCCGCTGCACTTCCTGACGGGGCACCAAGCCGCGCGAGGCGTTCTGCCGTTGCCTTCGCCCCATGTTGCCCGGGAGGCTGTCGTGTTGGCAAGGAGGTGAGCGAGGGAATAGAATACCGTGTGTGGAAGGGTGGCAGGCGAGAATGCGGGCAGGAAGGAGCAATCAACGTGCAGTGCGGCCGGGACGGCGTGGGCGATGGTCAACTCAATCCCAATCTCAGCGTCCGGGTGGCGAAGTTCCGGTCTTGATAATGGGCGGACATTTCAGTGCATGTATGCCTATGCGCTATGCTATGTGGTCATATGCGACAGGACGGTACCGTCTGATAGATAGGGACGTCGACCCGCGTCAGACAAGAGGGCCGAAGGTCATGCTTGTGACCGGAGTAGTGGTATTCATTGCCGGCATGGG
>JAXHUA010000125.1:0-9951 GCA_034189695.1 Chloroflexota bacterium
CTCGTTCTGGCCTACATCTCATCTCCGTGGCACATTATTCCCTTCCTGATTGCCTACGCTCCCGCGTACGGAGGGCCGATACCGCTGCGGCCGGCGATAATCGGTGAGTACTTCGGCAGGAAGTCCTTCGGCGCCATCCAGGGCCTGATGATGACCATCACCGTTATCGGAGGGATTATCGGCCCCGTCTTCGCCGGGTGGATAGTCGATATCACCGGGACCTACCGTCTGGCATTCCTTATTCTCGCCTTCACCAGCCTGGCGGCGATACCGGTCATCCTGGCGGCGAAGCGGCCAACTCTGGAGAGGGACGGACAGCCCACGGCGGGGCAATAGCGACTGGATGGCAGCCTGATACATCGGCACCGTGGTGGGAGAGCCGGAGGCGCCAGTCCAGCGAGGGCGATCGAGACTAGTCGCCCGGGTCCTTGAAGACGAGGTCGAGGAACTGTCGCAGGATCCTCGCGGTTGCGCCCCAGATAACCTTGCCCCCGTAGTCGAAGAAGCTCCCGAGGTAGGCAAGACCGTCGAAGTACTGCAGCTTCTCGTAGTAGCTGTCCTCGTCCAGCAGAGCGGCCACCGGTATCTCGATAATCTCCTCGACTTCGTCGGGGCTTGGCTCGAATTCGTAGGGGTGCGGGATGACGCCCACGTATGGCGTGATGAGGAAGTTGCTGCTGGCGGTGCACATTCGGTCAAGCTCGCCCAGCACCTCAACGGTCTCGGGGCGAAGGCCGATCTCCTCAAAGGCCTCCCTCAGCGCGGTGTCAAGGGGAGTGCCGTCCTCTTCGTGACACCGGCCTCCGGGGAAACATATCTGGCCTTTGTGGTGCTGCATGGTGTCCGGCCGCTTGGTGAACACAATGTAGTACTCCCCGTCCTTCTCGTACAACGGCAGCAGGACGGCGGCCGGGGCATGCTCGATGTCGCGGAAGGTGTAGGAGTGCTTCTCCCTCTCGGCGAGGATTCGGCTGATTCGCTGCTTCAGCTCTTGCGTGCGGTCTTCCTTCTCGCTCATCTCTCAGTCTCGAAGGCTGTGTCCGCTTCGTGTGCCGGGTGCCCGGCGAGGCCGGGACTAGCCGTCGTGGCTGTTGGCGTAGTCGTGGTACTGCTTCAGCCTGGCCAGGGTCCTCACCGCGCGGTCCACGCTGGGGAACGCCGCCATCTCCCCTTTCTCCTCCGCCTTGGCTATCAGCTCCTCCATGCGGCTGCCGTACAGCCAGCAGAGGATGGGCTTGCCGCAGTCATTGGCACGCCGGAACATGTCTGGCGCACCGAAAACAAACGCGGCGTGAGCCACCAGGATTATACCGTGAACGGCGTCGTCTGCCAAAAAAGCGTCCGCGATGGTGTAGCATACCTCGTCGAGCCGCCGCCGCTGGATCATGATCGCCGGCCATATGTCGGCCGGGTTCCCCAGAGCCTGCCACGGTGGGGCGAGTGGGGCTATTCTGTCCAGCGTATCTGGGTGCAGCGTGGCCAGCCGCAGACCGTACTTCTCGGCGGCATCGATGGCCATGATGCCCGCGCCGCCGGCGACGGTGATGACCGCGACGCCGCTGCCGGTCATCGCCGGCACGCGCAAGTAGGCCCTGGTGAAGTCCTCGAACTCGTCGATGTCGTCCACCCGCATCACCCCGCTCTGTCGGAAGGCGGCCTCGTACACCTGGTCGCTGCCGGCCAGGGTGCCGGTGTGAGATTGCATCGCCTCCGCCGATTGCTCGCTCCTGCCCGTCTTCAGGGCCAGTATCG
The DNA here is from genome assembly GCA_034189695.1 of Chloroflexota bacterium. Classification (GTDB taxonomy): domain Bacteria; phylum Chloroflexota; class Dehalococcoidia; order E44-bin15; family E44-bin15; genus JAXHUA01. Next base: position 1,753 of record JAXHUA010000125.1, read on the forward strand.
GCTTCCTCCGCGAGACACGCCTGGCCACCTCCATGAACCTGGCCCCGTTGGGCAACCCTTCTACGTGGAGGAACACTACCTTCACCTGCGGGTCGTGCTCGAAGTACTCCAGGCCGTCGGCGAAATCGATGTCAGAGGCATTCCCCAGGTCTATGCCCTTCCCCAGCATGGCGAACCCTGGTATGCCGGCAATGAACACCCCGGTCTGACACATGAACCCTATGGGCACCTGCTTCATCTCCACCGGCGTGAAGGCCGAGGTGAAGCTGGTGAAGGCGTTGCACGTGCCGAAGGTGTTCGGCCCCATGATTCGGGCGCCGCCCTCTCTGGCCATGCGCACCAGTTCGGACTGCATTCTCGCGCCTTCCTCATTGGCGTCGGCGAAACCCTGGGTGACGATGGTGATTGCACGTATTCCCTTCTCGATGCATTGCCTGACGACTCCGCGGACCTCGGAGCGGGGGGTCGAGACGACCGCCAGGTCGACGCGCTCGGGGACGTCCTTCACGCTGCGGTAGCACTTCCTGCCGAGTATCTCCTCGGCGTTCGGGTTCACCGGGTAGACACGTCCGGTGTAGCCAGCGTTGAGCAGGTTCTCGAGGATGTTCCACGCGACAAGGCCGGTGCGTCGCGGGACGCCTACGAGGGCCACTGACCTGGGCTCCATGAAGAGCTTCACTTGCTCTACGGTGTTCAAGCCCGGCCTCTTCTCTGTTGAAGCGCCCGCCACAGTTCGTCCACCGTTGTCCTGACTTCGCTCAGGTCGCAATCGGTGTTTATCACCACGTCGGCGTACCTGGCCCGCTCCTCGGAGGAGAGCTGGGCCCGGATGCGCGCCCTCGCCTGTTCCTCGCTCAGCCCCGTCCGGTTCTGAAGGCGCTCCAGCACCGTGTCCTCCGGCGCGGCGGTGACCCACACCTCATCGACGATTCCCGTCCATCGCGCCTCCACCAGAAGCGCGGCCTCGAGCACCACGATGTCCACCCCGTGCCTTCTGAGGTCATCCAGCGCAGCCATTACCAGCCGGCCTATCTCGGGGTGCACGATACGGTTCAGGCGGGCGAGGGCTTCCGGGTCGTTGAACACGATGTCACCCAGCTTCTGGCGGTCGATCTCGCCGTTCTCCTTCAGTACACCGTCGCCAAAGGCGTCAACCACCTTCCGCCAGGTCGCCGTGTGGGGCATATATGCCTCGTGGCCCATCTTGTCGGCGTCGATGTGGCCGGCGCCCCTGTCCACGAGCATCTGGGCCACGGTGCTCTTGCCGGTGAGGATCCCACCGGTCAGTCCTATGATGAACATGCGTCGCTGCGTTTCTCTGTCTCGATGTCCGTGGGTCTGAGGCCGGCGCTATCGATGGCTCCCGTCGCGGCCTGGAGAAGCGGCGCCGCGTGACTCGCGCCGGGGCTACTGGTGCACTCCATCCCAGCCATGTCCGACCCCGTCCCTGGCAGACCAGTCTATCAACGCGCACGGAGGGCGTCAAGCGACGCGCGGATGCGCCGACCCCTCTTCTGTCATTGCGAGGCCTGTCCCGAGCGCAGTGAGGGGCCTGTCCCGAGGGCAGCGAGGGACACAGCCGAAGCAATCTCAGGGGGGGCTGGCGCGCCGCCATCCTCTCCCGCGCCAGCCTCGGGGGCAGGCGCGGGCGAAGGCCGGAGGGGGGTGGGTTGCGCGCGCCGTTTTGCCACGTATACTACATGTGTTAGAATACCGAAAAGGAGGGAGCGCATGCAGGAGGCCTTGCTCTACGAGAAGCTGGCGGGCTCCTGGGTCAGATGCAACACCTGCCAGTGGCGCTGCAAGATAGGCCCGGGCAAGGTGGGCGTGTGTCGCGTATACCGCAACACGGATGGCGTCCTCTACAACTTGACCTACTCCGAGATCTCGGGGATACACCTGGACCCGATCGAGAAGAAGCCCCTTTTCCATTTCCATCCCGGCACCTTCGTGTTCTCGCTGGGCACGTGGGGGTGCAATTTCCACTGCCGGCATTGCCAGAACTGGCAGATATCGTGCATCATTCCGCCGTTCCTCGAGAAGGGCTCGCGGCAGCTCCCGCCGCAACTGGCGGTGCAATCGGCGCTGGAGGTCGAGGCCAAGGGCATCGCCTGGACCTACAACGAGCCCACGGTGTGGTTTGAGTACACCCTGGACACGGCCAGGTTGGCCAAGGAGAACGGCCTGTACACCGTCTACGTAACCAACGGCTACATGACGCCGGAGGCGCTTGACGCCATCGGCCCCTACATGGACGCCTTCAGCCTGGACGTGAAGGGCTTCAGCGACCGCTTCTACCGCGACCTGGCGAAGGTCTCCAACTGGCGCGGGATACTGGAGGTGGCCGAGAGGGCCAAAGAGAAGTGGGATATACATGTGGAGGTGGTCACCAATATCATCCCCACCATGAACGATGACGACGAGCAACTGGAGGGCATCGCCGCCTGGATCAAGGACCGGCTGGGCGAGCTGACCCCGTGGCATGTAACGCGGTTCAATCCGGTCCATGAGATGCTTCACCTGCCGTCCACCCCCGTTTCCACCCTTGAGCACGCCTGCGACATCGGCAAGAAGGCCGGCCTGCGCTTCGTCTACATGGGGAACGTGCCCGGCCACAAGGCGGAAAACACCGTCTGCTACAACTGTGGCGAGACGAATGTATCCAGGATCGGTTTCAGCACCGAGGTAATGGGTGTCAAGGGCTCCGCCTGTCGCCACTGCGGCGCCGACCTCAATATCAGGGCTGGGAGGGTGTGATGATGGTCAGGAATCCGGTCGTGGCGGGGCAGTTCTACCCGGGCACGCCGGCCACCCTGGAGAGCCAGATCGAGAGCTTTATCGACCGCCAGGCGCCGAAAGCGGACGTGGTCGGCCTGGTGTCGCCACACGCGGGGTACATGTACTCCGGGCCGGTTGCCGGCGCCACCATCTCCAGGGTCTCCTTCAAGGACACCTTCGTCATCATGGGGCCGAACCATACCGGCCTGGGTGAGCGGTTCAGCATCATGACCGAGGGGGCGTGGCGAACGCCGCTCGGCGACGTTGACATCGATACCGAGCTGGCGCGGCGGATTCTGGCGGCATCGCCTCACCTGGTGGATGATGACCTGGCCCACTTGCAGGAGCACTCCATCGAGGTGCAGTTGCCTTTCCTCCAGTACTTCAAGAGCGACGTCAGGATCGTGCCCATCGTCGTCGGGCCGGTCGACGGTCCCGCCTGCAAGCAGATCGGGCACGCCATCGCCGCCGCGATACGGGACCTGGGCCGCGAGGCCGTAGTCATGGCCAGCAGCGACATGACCCACTACGAGCCGCAGGAATCGGCCAACCGCAAGGACAACCAGGCGATACAGGCTGTTCTGGAGCTGAACGAGGACGAGCTGCTCAAGCGCGTCCACGAGCTGCGCATCACCATGTGCGGCTACGCGCCGGCGGTCAGCCTCATATCGGCGTGCAAGGAGCTGGGTGCCCGCAAGGCGGAACTCGTTATGTACCAGACCAGCGGAGATATAACCGGCGACTACGGCAGCGTAGTTGGCTACGCTGGCATCATCATAACGCGGGGGTCAGGGGGGTGAGGACATGCACCCGTTGGCGGCCTTGGCCAGGGAGACAGTTGAGAGCTACGTTCGAGACGGGCAGCTTCCCCAGCCGCCGGCAGAGCTGACGCCCGAGATGGACGAGCGCGCCGGCGTCTTCGTTTCCCTCAAGAAGGGTGGTGTGCTGCGGGGCTGCATCGGTACCTTTGAGCCCACCAGGCTCAACGTGGCCGAGGAGGTCATCGCCAACGCCGTGAGCTCGGCCACTCGCGACCCGCGCTTCTTCCCCGTGACGTCCGACGAGCTGGGCGAGCTGGAGTACAGCGTCGACGTCCTCACCGAGCCCGAGCCGGTGGACGGCCCGGACGACCTCGACCCGATGCGGTACGGCGTCATCGTCGAGAGCGGCTGGCGCAAGGGGCTGCTCCTGCCCGACCTCGAGGGGGTGGAAACCGTCGAGCAGCAGATCGAGATCTGCCGCGCCAAGGCCGCCATCGCCCCGGATGAGCCGGTCAATCTCTACCGCTTCGAGGTCAAGAGGTACAGGTAGCAGGTCAGGAGATGTTACGTCCTCTCGCACGATGGCTTCGCACGTGGGGCGCCTTGGTGGTCGCGGTTGCCGCCTTGGGCATATCGGTCTACGTGGCCTGCGCTGAGCAGATACACTTCACCCAGCTTACTCTGCCACACACGCGTCACGACGAGGTCAGGGACCGCCTCTATCGCTTGGACGAAAGGATAGAGCGGGCAGAACGCTGCGTACAGGCTGCGCAGAGCATGGGCGAAGGGACAGCCGACTCGACGCGTGCTCTGCAAGTCGCTATCGACCTGCGCTGGCAGGCGGAGGCCTTTTGGGATGACGCTCGGTACGACGAGGCGGAGACGGCCATCGAAGATGCGTATGACGCACTTGAGGTGATACCCTCAGTGGCGGTGTTTCCCATGTACTGGTGGCTCGTGTCTGTAGTCTTAGCCCTCGTCCTCGTCTCGTCACTGTCAGTGGTCGCTGGCTTCTTCTGGAAACGCCGGCGGGTCGAGGGCGACCGTAAGCAGGGTGACGGCGAGGCGGGTGGCGGTGGCGGTGGCGGTGTATGACCATTCAGTGCGGGGGATCGAAGACGGCAGGTTCCTGCAGCAACCGTTGACATAGTGACATATATATGTTAGGCTATATAGCGACGCTGACCGTGGGAGTTGTCGATGAAGAAGACCATGATATACCTGCCGGAGGAGACCCACGAGGGGCTGAGAGAGCTGGCGTTCGAGAACAAGACCTCCCTCGCCGAGCTCATCCGGCGCGCGGTGGACATCGTTTACGGTGAGGACATCGAGGACATCCGCGACATGAGGGAAGAGCTGGCCAGGTACCAGGCAGACCCCGCCTCAGCGATACCATTTGAGGAATACCTGCGCCAGAGGAAGGCGCGTGTATCGGCTTGAAGTCACCCCGCACGCGCAGCGCGACCTCGACAGCCTGGCCGACACGGAGCTCCAGCGCGTGGTGCCTGCTATCCGGGCCCTCGCGGTCGAGCCGAGACCTCGTGGCGCGAGGAAGGTGAGAGGGCCAATCTACCGAATACGCGTCGGCGACTGGCGGGTCGTCTACGCCGCGTTCGACAGAGACCAGCTCGTCGTGGTCGGCAAGGTGGCCAGACGCTCGGAGCGGACGTACCGGGACGTGGACGACCTTTTCTGAGGCTGGTGTGCGGCCGTCGCACCCCCTTTGTGACCGCACACCAGAATACGCCCAAGCTAGGACTGGGAGCCTATCGGTGGCACTGTTTGAGCATTCCAGGCGGCAGCAGCTCGAAAAGGAGGCGCCGCTCGCGGCGCGGATGCGCCCGCGTACCTTCGACGAGTTCGTGGGCCAGGAGCACATCGTCGGCGCCGACCGCGCCCTGCGCCGCACCATCGAGGCCGACCAGCTCATCTCCATCATCTTCTGGGGCCCGCCGGGCAGCGGCAAGACGACGCTGGCCGACATCATCGCCCACACGACGAAGTCCCATTTCAGTCCCATCAGCGCGGTGAGCGCCGGCGTGGCCGACCTCAGGCGCATCATCGACGAGGCCCGCGAGCGCCGCGGCCTGTACCAGCAGCGCACTATCCTCTTCATCGACGAGATACACCGCTTCAACAAGGCGCAGCAGGATGCCGTCCTGCCCTACGTGGAGGACGGCACGGTGACCCTCATCGGCGCCACCACCGAGAACCCGTCGTTCGAGGTCATCTCGCCCCTGCTGTCCCGCGCCCGCGTGTTCACCCTCAATGCCCTCACCAACGACCAGGTGAGGACTATCGTGGAGCGGGCGCTGGCCGACGGGGAGCGGGGGCTGGGCGCGATGAAGGTGGCCCTGGCCCCCGAGGCGCTGGAGCACCTGGTGGTGGCCTGCAACGGCGACGCGCGCATGGCTCTCAACGCCCTGGAGATGGCCACCTTCGCCACGGCGCCCGACGCGGACGGGACACGGACCATACCTCTGGAGACGGTCGAGGACGCCCTCCAGCACCGCTCGCTGCTGTACGACAAGGAGGGGGAGCAGCACTACGACATCATATCGGCGCTCCACAAGTCGCTGCGCGGCTCCGACCCGGACGCGGGTCTGTACTGGCTGGGGCGTATGCTCGAAGCGGGGGAGGACCCGCTCTACGTGGCGCGGCGCCTGGTGCGCTTCGCCTCGGAGGACGTAGGCATGGCCGACCCGCAGGCGCTGGTGGTGGCCATGGCGGCGCAGCAGGCGGTGCACTTCATCGGCTTGCCCGAGGGCAACCTGGCGCTGGCCGAGGCGGTGGTGTATCTGGCGACGGCTCCCAAGAGCAACTCGCTGTACCGCGCCTACTCGGCGGTGCAGAAGGACGTCGGCACCACCAGGAACGATCCGGTGCCGCTTCACCTGCGCAACCCGGTGACCCGTCTGATGAAAGGCATGGGGTACGGCAAGGGGTACAAGTACGCCCATGACTACCCCGAGCATTTCGTGGAGCAGCAGAGCCTGCCCGACTCGCTGAAGGGGCGGCGCTACTACCGCCCCGGCGGGCAGGGCTTTGAGAAGGAGGTTGCCCGGCGCCTCAGGGCGTGGTGGGGCAGAGGCAAGTCGACCGGCAAAGGTGCGTTGGCGCCGGAGGAAGGCGAGTGACGTGACCCCCGTTCGACCCTTCGACAGGCTCAGGGCGAACGGGTGGAATAGAGCCGTTCGTGGTGAGCTGCCCCCTCCCGTTCGTGGTGAGCCTGTCGAACCATGAACGGTGCGAAGCGGTGCGTCGACAGGCTGGGTGGGAGCATATTCTCACCTACCCGGACGACCGGGGCGACCCGAGCGACGATTAACCAGGAGGACACAAGGAATGAAGCAGGACTCCGTGACCTTTCCCAGCGAGGGCCTCACCCTGGAGGGGGTATTGCACTGGCCGGATGGGCAGGGCCCCTTCCCGGCGGTGGTGGTGTGCCATCCCCATCCACTGTACGGCGGCAGCATGAGCAACTCGGTGGTCGTCCACGTGTGCCGTGCCCTGGCCGAGGGCGGCATCGGCGCGTTGCGTTTCAACTTCCGCGGGGTGGGTCGCAGCCAGGGCAAGCTGGAGGGCGCGGGCATATCCGGTGACGTCACCGCCGCGCTGGACTACCTGTCATCGCTTGAGGAGGTCGACGGGGGGAGGCTCGGCGTGTGCGGGTATTCCGCCGGCGCCATCGCCGCCTTCTCCAGCACGCCGCTCGACGGGAGGCTTCAGGCGGCGGCAGCCATCTCGCCGCCGCTCTCCATGGCGACCTTCGAGGGGCTCCTTGAGTGGGAGAGGCCGAAGCTGGTCCTGGTGGGCAGCATGGACGGGTTCATCGATCATCTCGACCTGGAGGTATTCGTCAACAGCCTGGCGGAGCCGGTTCGGTGTGACATCGTGGAGAGTGCTGACCACTTCTGGTGGGGATTCGAGAGGCAGATCGGTGGCAAGGTCGCCGCGTTCTTCCTGGAGACCCTCACTGGAAGTCGGCGGGTCTAGCCTTCTTCAGCCCCCGTTTCCCCTGGCCGAGTTCCTGCCGGAACCGTGAGAGGGATGGCCGTCGCGGGAAGTACAACAGGTGGGTCGGGCAGCGGCAGTCAGAGGAGCCGAAGCGGCGGACCACAAGGCGGGACCGGGGCATGGATAGCGCAGCGCGGGCCCAGGTGCACTCGTGGTTTTCCTCCCCCAGTGCGTACCACACCTCGATGACCTTGGCATGCTCCAGGAGGTAGTCGATATGCCACCTGAGCCGCTTCTCGCGTCTCACGTGTCGTCGCACCCGCTGCACCAGCCCCCCACGGGCGCTCCCGGCGTAGAGGTAGTAGCCGGACGGGAAGGAGAACTGCCCCAGCTTGCCAATGGTGATAGCGGTTTCCCTGTCCAGAGCAACGATAAGGGCGTAGGTGCCCTTCTCGATGGCCATCACCACGATTCTATTCCGACGCTGGGAGGCGGGTCAAGCACGAGCCGCTTGAGGCATCTTCTTCCTCAGAGGTGGCAGCCGTGGCAAGCCCACGGCGAACCCCGAGCGTCTTAAGCGATACCGTGTTGCGTCAATAGAAAGTGTTACCGAACGGTGGTTGGTTGCCTCATAAATGAGGTTACCGAAGCCTCCTTTCCTTGGGCATGCTCAGCCATGGCCCATAGTGTTTCCAGTTGACGG
>JAXHUA010000126.1:0-4471 GCA_034189695.1 Chloroflexota bacterium
TACGAGACGGAGCACCTCACTCAGTGCTCCACGGTTCTCATGCTCGACGTGAGCTGGTCAATGCCCATGAGGGGCACGTTCTTCGCCGCGAAGAAGATGGCCCTGGCCCTCGACAGCCTGATCCGGGAGCAGTTCCCCCGCGACAACCTTTACGTCGTTGGGTTCTCCGACTACGCCGTAGAGCTGAAGAAGGAGACTCTCCCTCACATAAGCTGGAACGAGTTTGTCTACGGCACCAATATGCAGCATGGCTTCATGCTGTCACGCCGGCTCCTTTCGAAACACAAGGCGGGAAGCAGGCAGATTATCATGGTCACCGACGGCGAGCCCACCGCCCACCTCGAGGGCGGGCGGGTCTTCTTCGACTATCCCCCCAGCCCCCGTACCCTTCAGGAGACGCTCAGGGAGGCGAAACGCTGCGCCGTGGACGGGATCGTCATCAACACCTTCATGCTGGGCAGGGACGCTTACACCAAGAGGTTCGTCGACCTTCTCACAAAGGTCAACAGGGGCAGGGTGTTCTATGCGAGTGCGGAAGACCTGAGTGCGTACGTTCTGGTGGACTACCTGTCCAACAAGCGCAGGCGGGTTGTTTCCTAAGCTGACGCACTCTGGGGCTCAGCGGGGCGTCGATGGGGGAGAGGCCCCGGGTCTGGTGAGCGGCACGCCCTGAGCGCAGAGCGGGCAGGTGTCGGGGTGGTAGGTCACGGTGGAGACCTGGTGACAGCTGAAGACGGGGCATCCTTCCATCTCGGTGATTCCCTGCGCTGAGCGGTCGACAAGCACCGCCACGCCTACTACGCGGGCGCCAAGCTCTTTTACCGCCCTCACGACCTCGCTGGTGGAGCTGCCCGTGGTGAGTATGTCATCGACGACGAGCACTCTCTGTCCTGGAGCGAGCGAGGCTCCGCGCCTGAACTCCCTTCCCTGGCCGCCACGCTCGGCGTAGACACTTTTCATGCCAAGCTGCCGCGCCACCTCATAGGCTATCACAACGCCTCCGAGCGTCGGGCCGGCGACCACGTCCACGGCCGCATCTCGAAAACGCGCGGCGATAAGACTGCACAGTCGCTCGGCATGCGGCGGCGAGGTGAGCACCCGGAACTTCTCCCAGTAGACGGGCGAGTGGAGGCCTGAGGTGAGCTCGAAATGGCCCTCCAGCACAGCGCCCGCCTCTCTGAAGATGTCTTCAACCTCCTGCGACAACGGCACTCCTCACTTCGCGTCAGACCTCGCTATTGAGACGTGGTGGCCCTGGGCCACGAGCCCCTGAAGCCCGGTGGATGGTCATTCCTGTGCATAGGAGTAGCTGGGAATGATGTGCCAGTCATAGAACGGCCAGTAGCAGAGCCACACCTTGCCAATGACGTCCTCACCATCAAGGGGGCCCCAACTGCGGGAATCGTTGCTGTGGTTGCGGTTGTCGCCCATGACGAAGTACGAGCCCTCCGGGACCTGGACCTCAGCGAAGTCCCTCTCCATCGACTCGACGATGTACGGCTCGTCCAGCGGCGACCCGTCGATGTAGACCTGGCCTTGCTTCACTTCCAGCGTCTCGCCGGGAAGCCCGACTACCCGCTTGATGAGGTTCTCGTCCGAATGGGTCTGGGAGGGGAATATGATGACGTCGCCCCTGTTGGGCTCGCCGAACCAGTAGGCCGCTTTGACCACCAGCAGACGCTGGCCATGCTGGAAGTTGGGTTGCATAGAAACGCCATCGACCTGACAGCTCTGTATCGTGAATTGGACCGCGAAGAAGATGCACAACGCCAGGACGAGCGTAATGATGATATCGCGTACTGCAGACATCTTTCCTAGCCAGGGCTGTATTATACTCCACCGACGGCATATGTTCCAGCCAGAGGCAGGCGGAGGCGTTTCATCCTCACCCCTTCGACAAGCTCAGGGCTCAGGGCGAACGGATTGAGGCGTTTGCCTCGATTGAACGGGTAGCCTGGAGCGGATGCTCCCACCTACCCAGACGATGAGGCCTGTCGAACCCTGTCCCGAGCGAAGTGAGGGGCATGAATGGCCTCCCCCGTCAAGGGAGAGGGCTTTTCCGTGCTCGCTGCGGCGCTCGTGGGGATATGGCGTCAGCGCCCCGGTCAACCTGTTCTCCCTCCCCTGGAGGGACGGAGTGAGAGGGAGAGGGAAGCACGCCACACCGTCCGCCCTTCGACAGGATGAGGGCGAACGGATGTCCCGACCGTTCTGGGGCAGCCGCCCACCAGCCGTTCGTGGTGAGCCCTTCGGCTTCGCTCAGGACAGGCTTGTCGAACCATGAACGGCCCCGTCGCATTTCGCGCTGTGCTTGGAGGCGTGGGCGCCGTCTGCTAGAATGGGCGCGATGAACGAGGCCGAGCTTGTCGAGCGCAGCAAGCGTGGAGACGTTGACGCTTTCAATCAGCTTGTAGAGGCTTACCAGCAGCAGGTGTACAATCTCTGCCTGCGCATGGTGGGCAATCTTCACGACGCGGAGGACGTGACCCAGGCGGCCTTCCTGTTGGCGTTCAAGGGCGTGGGTGGGTTCAGGGGGGGCAGCTTCAGGGCGTGGCTCTTCCGCATTGCCGCCAATGCATGCCGTGACCATCTGCGCCTGCTTCGCCGCCGCCCCACAAGCCCCCTCGATGAGCTACCCGTCCATCTGGAGTGGGACCGGCATGCCACGTCACCGGAGGAGTATGCTGCGAGACGCGAGCTACAGGCGAGCATTATGCAGGCGCTGGCCGCTCTGCCAGCCGACCAGCGCCTGGCGGTAACGCTTCGTGACGTTATGGGACTGGAGTACGGGGAGATCGCTCAGGCAACCGCCAGCTCACTCGGCACGGTGAAATCGAGGATCAATCGCGGCCGCACCCGGCTGCGCCAGCTTCTTTCCGATCAGTTGGAACTTTCGCCCTAGCAATGGCGTCTGTATAGGTGGAGCGATGTTCAGGAGAAAGACGGAGTGCCAGAGAGTCCGGGAGCTGCTTTCGCCGTACATCGACGAGCGGCTCAGCCCTTCGGAGACGGCGACGGTGGAAGGACATATCGAAAGATGCAGTGCGTGCCGCGATGAGCTCCAGGCCCTCAGAGCGACCACGGAGCTGTTGCATCGGGTACCCATGGTCCCATCGCCCCGCTCCTTCGCCCTCGCGGCGCCGGCGGCGAGACGGCGCCCGGTGGCGTGGGGTGCGCTGCGCGTGGCCACCGCCATGGCGATGCTCGTGCTCGCCGTTGTTTTCGTCGGCGACATGCTTAATGTGTATCAGGCTCCGGCAACGAGGGACGCGACAACGGAGCAGAAGTACACTCCCGCAGCCGAGCCGGCGGGTGGGGACGCTTTCCTGGGGACTGAAAATGGGGAAGCAACGCTTCAGGGCTTTGAAGCAGGCGACTACGCCTGGCCGGTGCGTGAGACGGAGTTCGCTATGGTGGGAGTGGTGGTGGTGCTGGGTGGCGCGACGGTGGTCGTATGGCTCAGGTCAAGGCGCGGCATGCTGCCGCAGCACGCCAGGGATCCTGGCGAGAGGAGGGATGACCGATGAGGGGGCGGTTTGCTTTCGTTGCCGTTCTTATGGTGGTGCTTCCGCTGCTGGTGACGCTCGGTTGCGGGGTGACTCAGGCTGACCAGTTCACGGTGGAAGAGAGCGGCCAGATAGCGGAGGAGTATGTGATTGACAGTCCGACCTTCGCTTTCGATGGCATCGAGGACTCGCTGACACTGGTCAACACCGAGACTATGAGGTGTCCCTGCTGCTGGGCGTTCGACTTCGAGTTTGAATGTCGACACGCCGGCTATGGCGACCGGACGGGTCAGATGCTGGCCCAGGTCATAACGCCCCACACGGCGCGCATCGTGGTCAACGAGGGACAGGTAGTCCAGGCGGTAGTCGATGAGGTGTGGGACATGATGACGCAGGAGATACTGCCGGCGAGCGCCGGGACGATCGAGACCGAGGTAGGCGCCACGTTCCTGCTGACCCTGGAGTCGAACCCGACCACAGGCTACGCATGGACCGCCCATTTCGACGAGGAGTGCCTCGAACTGGTCGGCAGCGATTTCGAGCCTTCGTCATCGTTGCTCGGCGCCGGCGGTGTGGAGAGCTTCGAGTTTCGAGCACTGAAGCAGGGCACGACTCAGGTAACGATGTTCTACGAGAGAAGCTGGGAGCATGGCTACATTGACGTAGCCGGCTATAGCGTGGAGATAGGCGGCGATGGAGACTAGGACGGGGAGAGGGACAAGAAAAGCAGTCCTGTGCGTTGCCCTGGCATCGCTCGTCGCCGTGGCGGTGGCGGGATACATGCGCTACAGGCGCAGAAGGGAGGTCTAGCGTGAAGAAGACTGTACTGGTAGTAGCGGTATTGCTGGTGGTTGTTGCTCTCTCGGTGGCGACGGGGTATCTCCTGTCGTCAAACGCCCACGCGTCTTTCGCCGCAACCGGTGGGGTGGCGTCGTCCGACGTGGCGAGTTCCGTCTCGAACGGCG
>JAXHUA010000127.1:0-3874 GCA_034189695.1 Chloroflexota bacterium
ATCACGAGCTATGCCCCCGATCTCTCGCGTCTCCTTGTTCAGCGAGCGCTGCCCCGCCTGCCACAACGGATTGCACTGGGCGACGACGTCTTCTCCGTTCGCGGCGTGTTTGTCGACAGAGATTTCCACCCGCTGGGCGACCAGACTTCGTACGAGCAGCTTGCAGACAGGTACTTGCTCTCATCGCAAAGGCCACCGGCGAGGGTCAAGCTCCACTTCGCGTCACCCACTACCTTTCGCTCAGGAGACAAGAACGTGCCGCTACCGCTGCCGGGTCTGGTCTTCGGCGGCCTCGCAGACCGGTGGAACGCACACTCCCCGATCACGGTGCCCGCGGACACCCGCAGCTACGCGGAAGAGCACATGGCCATTGCGCAGTGCGCTATCAGAACGCGCACCATAGACATAGCAGGAGGCAAGCAAGTCGGTTTCGTGGGCTCGTGCTCCTATCTGGCGCTGGTCAATGACGCCTACTGGCAACGAATCATCGGCCTGCTGGCAGCATTCGCTTTCTACAGCGGCGTGGGATACAAGACGACAATGGGATTCGGGCAGACGTTCACCAGACCCGTGGTCGCCAGCGCTCGTGCCTCGGCCAGCGACTATCGCAGACAGGGGGCAGGCGACAAATAGACACAGGCTGCGACGCGAGCCTCTTGTGTTGAGGGGCCAAAAGTGCTAGCATCATGACGTTGCTCGGGTAGCCTGACCCTGGCCATTGGCACCGGATGTAATCACGAGAACTGCGCCAACGGCTCCGGCGGCTGCCAAGCTCGATGGTCCCAATCATTGGCGCAGGGAGAGTCACATTCGACAGCAGGGCGGGGATAGACCGGCTCTCACGTCGCCATCATCCCCAGGGGCTCGTAGCTCAGGGGCAGAGCGGTCGGCTCATAACCGATTGGTCGTAGGTTCGAATCCTACCGAGCCCACCAAGCAGGAGGTCCCCCCGATTCGGGGGGTTTTTGTTGACAGCCCGTACGCCCAAAAAATAGAATGAGGCGAGAGGTCAACGGGTGAGTACCGGTCGACAGCTATATGAGCTTCAGGAAGTAGACCTGGAAATCAAGAGCAAAAGGGACGCGCTGGCCGCTGTCGAAAGCCGTCTGGGCCCCAGTCGGAGCCTGCAGGAGACCCGTTCCAGCCTTCAGGCGGAGGAGCAGAGGCTGGAGGAACTCAAGACCAGACAACACGAGGGCGAGTGGGAGGCTGACGACCTCCGTTCAAAGGTGAAGGTCGTGGAAGACAAGCTCTATGGTGGCTCGGTCAAGAATCCCAAGGAACTCACCGGCATGCAGGAACAGGCGACGCATCTGAGGAGGAGAAGCGAAGAGGAAGAGGACAAAGTGCTTGATTTGATGGCCCAGGTCGAGGGAACGCAGGCTACTATCCTTCGCCTCACCGCAGAAGCCGAGAACCTCGAGAGCGCATGGCGCCTGGAACAGCAGGAGCTTACAGCACAGCAGGAGGCGCTGAGCGCCACGCTGACGGAGCTGGATGAGCGCAGACGCGGTCTCGCCAGCAAGATCGACCAACCGAGCCTGAGGCTCTATGAAGAGCTCAGGGCGAAGAAACAGGGCAGGGCGGTGGCCAAAGTGGAGCAAGGCATGTGCCAGGGATGCAGGATCGTTCTGCCAGCTAGGGATCTGCAGCGGGCGAGAGGCGGCCAGGAACTGGTCCAGTGCAGCAGTTGTGAGAGGATCCTCTACATCAGTTAGACGATGATAGCGATAGGCTACTTCCGAAGGAGCGAGGACTCACCAGACTCCCCAACGCTGGCGGAGCAGCAGAACACCTTTGACCACCACTGTCAGCAGCGAGGCTGGCAGCCAGCGGAGACGTTCGTTGATGTCGACTCGGGCGGCTATCTCGGCCGAACAGCATACCAGCGCATGCGGGGCTACATCCGTCGCAACGGGCAGGATACCATCGTCGTGGTGACGACCCTTGGTCAGCTTCACCCAGACCTGAACGAACTGATCTGTCGCCTCATAGAGCTCGACGCCCTCGGCGTCCAGGTCATGCCGATAGACGAGGAGGCCGGCAGCCCTCTCGACATGGCGCTGGACATGTGGTCCAGGCGACGTCAGGCTGAGAAGCGAGGAAACGCCGTGAGGGAGGCGATGAAGCTCAGAGCCGTCAGAGGCAAAGGACTGGGCAAACCGCCTTACGGCTACAGGCTTGGCGCCGATAAGAGGCTGGAGGTCGTCCCTGAGGAAGCGACTGTTGTCCAGCTTATCTACAAGCTCTATCTGGACAGAAACATGGGCGTTCGCCTCATCGCTCGCCACCTCAACGAACAGGCCATCACAACCAGGAGAGGGGGCTTATGGAGCATCGTGGGCATACGCGACATCCTTCGGAACCGGGCGTACGTAGGGACTTCCTCTCGCTTCGGATTCAGAGTTCCGGATAGCCACAAGGCGATAATAGACACTGACACCTTCAATCGAGTGCAGGAGCGCCTCAGTTCCAAGACCCTGCGCCGCGGACGGGCTCAGAAGTCACTGTTCCTGCTGTCGGGTCTGGCCTACTGTGGCTACTGCAGCAACAAGATGATCGGCGTCAACCGTACTCAGACCTGGACCCGCTCCCGCAAAGGTGGGAAGAAGAAGGGCCAGTATCGCTACTACCAGTGCCAGTCGAGAACGAACCAGAGCATGTGCCAGTACCATACAAAAAGGGCTGACGAACTGGAGAGCGCCGTGCTTGGCATGCTGCGTAGCTGTGACAACGCTCTGGCCCTGAGCCAACTCGCGGTTGTCCGCGACACCGCTCAGGAGGCCCTGGAGCGAGCATCTCTTGACAAGAGACTGAAGACGGTCGATCGGAAGCTCGGAGAACATCTGGACCAGGCTGCCGAAGGTGCGTTACCCCAGGAAGAGCTGCGCTCGCTGGGCGGAGACCTGATATGGGAGAGGCGGCTTGTGGAGCGAAGGATGGGCATCCTCGTGGGGTCGGCGGAAGACGGCATATCGACAGGCGAGCGCCAGGACTATGTGTTGGAGATGCTCGACGAGCTGCGTGGGCCGTGGGACTCGTTGAGCATCGCACAGAGGAAAGCCCTCCTGGAACACCTCGTCGACCGAATTGTGGTGCACGACGACCGCGTAGACGTTACCATCAAGCTCTAGCCGACATATGACAAGACGCGTGACCATCTACACTGACGGCTCTGCAATGCCGAACCCAGGACCCGCGGGCATAGGCGTTGTCATTCTTGATGAGTCCAATGCCGTGGTGTTTGAGGCATCCCATGCCATAGGTTGGGCGACAAACAACCAGGCCGAGTACCGGGCCGTTATCAAGGGACTGGAGCAGGCCGCCAGACTCGGCGCAGAACACGTCGAACTGCGGTCAGACTCCGAGCTTCTGGTAAGACAGGTGAAAGGCGAGTACCGTGTGAAGAACCCGGGACTCAAGCCGCTCTGCGACCAGACTCTTCGGTTGCTCCAGGGATTCCGTTCCTCCAGCGTCGTTCACATTCCACGGGAGAGTAACCGCGCTGCGGATGCCCTGAGCCGGCAGGCACTGCTACGTGACCAACCGTGAGCCGGCGAGAGGGAACGGGGGGAATTCAGAGCCGTTCATTGAGTGTCTCCCCAGATACGACAGGGCTTTCTTGAGCACCCCGCCCCCCTTTTGTCATTGAGACGGAGGGTGAGCACGCCTGGGTGCCCGTATTCCTCTTGACATAATGGTGAACGATGCTGCTCGGTGCCTGGAGGCGGTGCCTGAGACAATCGTGCCCGGTCGTGTTGCGTCAATAGAAAGTGTTACCGAACGGTGGTTGGTTGCCTCATAAATGAGGTTACCGAAGCCTCCTTTCCTTGGGCATGCTCAGCCATGGCCCATAGTGTTTCCAGTTGACGGT
>JAXHUA010000128.1:0-10002 GCA_034189695.1 Chloroflexota bacterium
CAGATTCCAGTTGCGTCCCGTGGAGGAGGTCAAGGACGACATCAGGGCCATGGGCCGGGTTGCCGACGCGATACGTCAGTGGGCCTGGAAGAACGGCTACGGTGACCAGGTCGGAGCGGTAGCCAGGACAAACGGCATCATGTGGCTGGATGAGGGAGCGGTAAAGCATGTGTTCCTGGCCGACTCCAACAGCGTCATCATCAAGACACCGGACCTGGTCGAGATCGTCAGGTTCATCTACGAGACATTCCCCAGCGTCGAGAGGCTCACCAGCTACGCCCGGGGCAAGACCCTCGCCAAGAAGACCCCCGAGGAGCTGAAGATGCTTCGTGAGGTGGGGCTCACCAGGCTGCATGTCGGCCTGGAGAGTGGCGACGACGAGATGCTGGAGTACGTGAAGAAGGGGGCGACCTCGGAGGAGATGATCCTCGGAGGCAGAAAGGCCGTCGAGGCCGGTTTCGAGGTTTCCGAGTATGTCATGCCTGGACTCGGAGGCAGGGAGCGCTCCGAGCAACACGCGCTGGGGACGGCCAGGGTACTGAACGCGGTGAACCCTCACTTCATTCGCCTCCGCACGTTCGGTGTCGTGCCTGGCACGCCCCTCGACGAGAAGCACCAGCGCGGCGAGTTCACTCTGGAGTCGACCGAGGAAGTGATCGCCGAGGTGCGCATGCTGGTTGAGGCTCTGGAGGTTGACTCTGAGTTCGTGGTCAGCGACCACGTGATGAACCGCTACATATGGGGAGCCGACGGCAAGCTTCCCGCCGACAAGAGCAAGATCCTCCGGGCCCTGGACGGCATGCGGGAGAGGGCCAAAGCCACTCCCAGCGTCCGGCCCCGGTTCGCTATGTGACCGACGCGTCTCCTTTCTCGGGAACCGGGAACTGGCGCCCCAGAGCCTGTTCGACATGTGAGCGACGAAGCAATGGCATCACAGGTGTTCTACCGCAAGTGGCGTCCCCAGACTCTGGCTGAGGTTGTCGGCCAGGAACACGTCACCACGACACTGCTGAACGCTCTCCGCACCGGCAGGGTGGCACATGCCTATCTGTTCTGCGGCCCGCGCGGCACGGGGAAGACGTCAACCGGGCGTATCCTGGCCAAGGCGGTCAACTGCACCGAAAGCGGCCAGGGCGAGCCGTGCAATAGCTGTGAGATGTGCCGGGCGGTCACCGAGGGGCGCGCCACAGATGTGATAGAGGTCGATGCGGCCAGCAACCGGGGCATCGACGAGGTGCGTGACCTTCGGGAGCGGGCCAGATTCGCGCCGAACGTGGCCCGGTACAAGGTATACATCGTGGATGAGGTCCACATGCTCACCGAGCCCGCCGCCAACGCCCTGTTGAAGACCCTCGAGGAGCCTCCCCCGCACGTTATCTTCGTGCTGGCGACCACCGAGTCGCATAAGGTGCCGGCGACGATTCTCTCCCGCTGCCAGAGGTTCGACTTCAGGCGTATCTCCCAGGCTGCAATGGTATCGAGACTCGCGGAGCTCTGCGGGCATGAGGGCATTCGCATCGAGGAGGCATCGCTGAAGCTCATCGCCAGGAGCGCCACCGGCTCGATGCGGGATGCCGAGAACCTGCTTGACCAGCTGGTGGCGTACCACGGCGCGGAGGTCGATGTGCATCAGGTGGAGTCCCTGCTGGGGATGACCGGCGACGCGCGGGTCCGGGATCTGGCACGGCACCTGGTGAGCCGTGACATCACCGCTGGCCTTCAGACCATCAACAGCGTGGTGCAGGATGGCGTCGACCTGCGGCATTTCAATCGAGAGCTGGTGGAGTACCTCCGTGGCTTGCTCCTGGTGAAGGCCGGTGCGCCCCAGGCCGTTGACCTCAGCGCCGAGGCCGTGGAGGAGATGCAGAGCCTCGCCGGGGCGGCGCCGATGGAGCATCTCTCCCGGGCAGTGAAGCTCTTTCGGCAGGTGGACCAGGAGTTCGACGGTTTCTCCACCCTGCCGCTGGAGCTGGCGCTGGTGGAGTGCGCCCTGGCGGACAATGACGAGGAAGACCGGCCCGCCGAGGAGATGCCGGCGAGGGTGAGACGTGCTCCCGCCCGTCCGGTCGCTGCGGCGAAGCAGAAGACCGCCCCACCGCAGGCGGCGGCGGCAAGCGCTGAACCATCGGCGGAGCCAGCACCGAGGGAGGAGTTCCAGGAGGTCACCCTTCCCGAGTGCACCGATGATGTGGACTACCTGCGCCGGCGCTGGAGGGACGTCGTCCAGGCCACAAAGGGCATGGGGTCGAGCGGCAATCTCGACGCCCTGCTGCGCAGCGCCTGCGAGCCGGTGGCGCTGGAGGACGACACCATCGTCCTTGGCTTCTTCTACAACTTCCACAAGGAGAAGATCGAGGACCCGAAGTATCGCCATATGGTTGAGAAGAAGGCGAGCGAGATCTTTGGAAAGACCTACAAGATCCGCTGCATTCTTGTGGACCGGGACAAGAAGGAGCCGGTGCAGAAGAGAGAGCCCCGCGGGCACCTCGTCGACGAGGCGCTCAGGATGGGGGGCAGGATCGTGCAGGAGGCAGACTGATGAACAGGCAGATGATGCGCCAGGCCCAGCAGCTCCAGGCGAAGCTGCAGAAGACGCAGGAGGAACTGGCGGACACCACGCTGGAGGTGACGTCCGGGGGTGGGGCGGTCACCGTGGTCATCACCGGGCAGCAGGAGATCAAGTCGGTGAAGATATCGCCCGAGGTGGTGGACCCGGAGGATGTGGAGATGCTGGAGGACCTGGTGCTTGGCGCGGTGAGCGAAGCGCTGAGGAAATCGCAGGAACTGGCGGCCAGCCGGCTCGGCGCGCTCACCGGCGGGCTCAAGCTCCCCGGCATGCCGTAGCGGGAGGCTCGCTTTGGACATCGATTTCGTACCCACCGCCGAGCCCGTGTCGCGTCTCATTGAGGAGTTCCACAAGCTGCCGGGCGTCGGCCCCAAGACGGCGCAGCGCCTCGCCTATTTCCTGATTCGTATGCCGGAGGAGGAGGCGCGCTCCCTCGCCGAGGCTATCCTGGCAGTCAAAGAGAGAATCGTCCTCTGCTCCGTGTGCCAGAACACCACCGACACCGACCCGTGCGCCATCTGTCGCGGCGAGAAGCGCGACCGCAGCACGATCTGCGTTGTCGAGGAGCCGCTCGACATTCTGCCTCTCGAGCGCACCCACGAGTACCGGGGCCTGTACCACGTGCTGCACGGCGTCATCTCGCCGATGGACGGCATCGGCCCGGAAGACCTCAAGATCAGGGAGCTGCTCGCCCGGCTACAGGATGGAGCGGTGACCGAGGTGATACTGGCCACCAACCCCAACCTCGAGGGGGAGGCCACGGCGATGTACATCCAGCGGCTTATTTCGCCCTTGGGCGTCAGGGTGAGCCGCCTGGCGCGCGGCCTGCCCTTCGGCGCCGACCTGGAGTATGCCGACGAGGTCACCCTCACCCGCGCCCTCCAGGAACGCCACGAGATGTGAAGGAGCGAGAATCCCGAAGGGAGCATCCATTGGCAGAGTTGCACGAACCTGACATCCGTGATACCTTCTCTGAAGAGTGTCGCATCGTGGTCCACGAGGGTGACGCGTATGCGTTCGTGCGGGGCCTGCCGGACGAGAGCGTGGCTCTCGTCGTAACATCCCCACCGTATGGGATGGCCAGGGACTACGAGACGCATATGAGTATGGAGTGTTACCTCGAGACCCTCGATCGCGTGATCGACGAATTGGTGCGCATACTGAGGCCCGACGGCAGCATATGCTGGCAGGTGGGGAACGTCGTAAGGGACTCAGAAGTAATTCCGCTGGACATAGTGTTCTATGGCCTGTTCAAGGCGAAAGGCCTGAGGCTTCGCAACAGGATTGTGTGGCACTTCGGTCACGGACTGCACGCGTCAAAGCGGTTCTCCGGCCGGTATGAGACGATTCTGTGGTTCACCAGGGGCGACCACTATACATTCGACCTAGATGCGGTGCGCGTTGCCGCAAAGTATCCGGGGAAAAGGCATTTCAAGGGTCCCAACAGAGGCAAGCCATCTGGGAACCCGCTCGGAAAGAACCCATGTGATGTATGGGAGGTTGTGGCCGAGGAGTGGCAGACGGGTATATGGAACATACCGAACGTCAAGGCGAATCACCCTGAGAAAAGCTTCCATCCATGTCAGTTCCCGGTGGAGTTGGCGGAGCGGTGCATCTTGGCGCTTTCCAGGGAGGACGAGTGGGTATTGGACCCGTATTGCGGAGTGGGGTCCGCGCTCATAGCTGGCCTGAAGCACGGTAGGAGGGTAATGGGGTGTGATAAGCAGCATGCCTACATCGCCGCAGCGCGCCAGAGGGTTAGCGATTTCTACGCGGGTACGCTCAAGTTGCGGCCTCTAGGCAAGCCGGTTTATGCGCCGAAAGGTACCGAGGCGGTGGCTCGGATCCCAGACGAGTGGAGGACTCGAGGAGATGATGTGAAGGAGACTTAGGACTGCAGCCTGGCGGGTTGACGTATGGGCGACAAGGGAGCGGAACTCAATATGAGAGTCTGGAGCCTGTTCCAAAGGGCGGGCTTCGATACCATGCCCAACTCCCAGAGCGACGCTGAGGAGAGGATCGTCCTGAGCCCCGGGAAGTACCGAACGCCCGACCTCTCAGCGACCGACAACAACCTCGGCGTCAAAATAATCGGCTGGAACAAGAGTGTGGCTCGACTCAGAGAATCGGCGACAGTGCACTTCCACGACTACGATACACTCAAGCGGGCCGCAGGGGCAGACACCGTGCTATTCGTGTCCACGGAGAAGGAGGTCGAGGCGAGTGATAGGGAGTACGCGAGGCAGCTTGGCCTGACGGTCTGGGGCCAGCGGGAACTCCGATACCACGAGGCCGTTGCCGACGCCATCGGCAACTGGGCGAAGTACGAGATGATTCACTCCCTTGGCCTTACAACCTCCGAGGAGAAGGAAGTCCATACCGTCCTTGGAATCCGCTTCGAGCAGCCCTATTCCGGCTCCGGGATGGGGCTCTTCCTTTTCACACTTGCGCCAGAGAAGCTACTCAAAACGTGCGTGATATACCGTCGGGCTGGGGGCAGCGGCGACGCCTATCAGCGGATGGTTCGCAAGGCGCGGCTCAAGGCCGTCAGGGAGTTTGTCACGGCTGAGAACGCCCTGCTGCCGCCGAGCATAATCGTCCACTTCGGCCCAAAGGTGAGGTGGGATCCCGTGCCTATGCCACAGACGAACGCCGCCGGAGCGGGGATCCATTTGGCGAAGCCCGACTACGAACTTGGGGTGCTCAGTATACCCATGGAGTACGCGTCGCTGGAGCTCATCGACGGCCAGCATAGGCTGTACGGCTTCGTACGTGCTGATCCCGCCACACGGGAGAAGTTCAATTTAGCGGTGTTGGGGATGTTGGGCCTGGAAGCTCCTGTGCGACGGGACACGTTCGTCGCGATCAACGCCAATTCACGGCGGGTGGACCCGAACCTTGTGGCGTTTCTCAAGCATACGGAGGATGAAGCACAGTGCCAGAATGATCCGGAGTTGATGGCTATTAAGGTTGTCGTGGAGCTAAACAAGAGGAGCCCGTTCAAGGAGAAGGTGAGGCTGCTTGATGTGGGCCCCCAGAAGATCACGCTGAAGGGATTCTGTGGCTATGATCTCAGGCGGTTGTTGGGCAAGAGGGGACTCCTCCGCAAACACTACCCCGCCAATAGATCCCAGGACTACGTAAGTGCCCTCAGCCTCTACTTCGGTTTGGTACAGACCCTGTTCCCCCAGGAATGTGGCGACCCGAACAAGTACATCATATTCACGAACCGGGGCGTATCGGCGTTCCTGAAGTTACTGAGGTCGATACTCGTCACCACGTCACGTCCGTTAGGCCAGGACAGCGTCATGAGGTATATGCAGGCGCTGAGGGACGCGACAACGATAGAGAACTGGGAGACGAGCAAGCTGAGGAATGCGTACGTTGGATCGAAGGGCTGGAAGGACTTTCATCAGGAGCTCATCTGCAGGATTCGGGAGGCATGCCCTGAGCTGCAGGAGTGACGCCGGGTGTTGCTGGGCCGCTTTCGCCGCAAGCTGATCCCGGACAGGGGGCGAATGTCGCACTCCTCGTCTGCGGCCTGCCCTTCGGCGCCGACCTGGAGTATGCGGACGAGGTCACCCTCACCCGCGCCCTCCAGGAACGCCACGAGATGTAGCCCCGTGTGGGTCGATGGGGTAGGTGGGAGCATCCGCTCCCACCGGCCCTGGTGGCGTGTTGGGCAGGTTTCGCCGCGGAGTATTGAGAATGGACGACGAGACAGTCAATGAACTCATGCAGAAAAGGCGGGCCGAGGACTCCATTAGGGCCGACTTCGAGCATACTCTGCCAAAGCGGGTCGACCGTTATTGGCAGGTGAAGCCCCATGAGATCGTACCGTATACACATTTCTCAGCGGCATCGGCCGAGTGCAGTTGCCTCTTCCGGGACGGGCATTTCTACGGGTGCATAGCTCTTGCCCAAGCTGTGGCAGAGGCTCTTGTGCGCTTCATGTGCGAGACCAAGTTGAATAGAGCGAAGAAGGTCTTCGAGAGAAATGTAGAGAATCTTCGGAGAAGAGGATTCATCTCCGAAAACGTGTACGAAGGCCTTCTGAGGATCTGGCAACGCCGCGACGACTATCATCATTTGAACCCTGAGGTGGCGACAAATCGCCAGACACTTGAGCAGTTGGCCAGAGACAAGACTGTTGACCTTGTCGAGGTCCAGAAAGGAGTGTTTCGCTTCGGCATTGTCAATGGCCGGATCACGCCCGAGAAGCCTGAGTACTGGGTTATCGAAGGCGATCGAGCACAAGTGTTTCTCAATCTTGAGCCGTAGGCTCCCGCCCGTGTGTACCCCCTGGCAGTCAAATCTCTGATAGACTGAGGGAGCTCGATGGCGAGGCCTGTGCTCCCGATGGGGTAGGTGGGAGCATCCGCTCCCACCGGGCCTGGAGCAGATGCTCCAGGCTACCCGCTGAATAAGGCCAAGCACCTCATTCCGTTCGCCCTGAGCCCGTAGGTCTCCTGAGGGTCGCCTGAGGCGAGACCGACTCGCCGTGGCGAGAGCTTGTCGAGGGGGCGCCCTGAGCCCTGCGGCTGCGCTCGCAATGGTATGGTGGGCCTGCAGTTGGCGAGGTCGGCGTTGAAGGCGGTTGATGGCTGCGTGCCCCCCGTTGTCATTGCGAGGAGCGACAGCGACGAAGCAATCTCGGTGGGGTGTGGTCGGGGTGGCGGCCACGCTCGCCGTCCCACAAGCTGAGAGCGAATGGCATAGGCAGCACGGCGTTTCTCTGGGACGGTAAGGTGCACGTGCTGTCAAGTCGTTCTGGACTATCGTGGGCGAGATGCATACAGTGGTGGGTGTGGGACGCAGCCGCTGGCCTCGCGTAGCTCGCCGCGAAGAAGGACGCTATCATGATTGCGAAAGACATCGACCTCATCACAGCCGAAGACCTGCAAGGTCTTGTGGACAACGCGGTCGCAGAGGGGAAGACGATAGAGTACAAACAGTCGCTGCCCGCTCGCCCCGACTGCGCCAGGAGGGAGTTCCTAGCCGACGTTTCTTCGTTTGCCAATGCGAGCGGCGGCGACCTCATATACGGTGTCGTGGAAGAAGCGGGCGTCGCAAAGGCGGTTGAAGGCCTGACGACTGACGACCTAGACGCAGAGACGCTGAGGCTTGAGGGTATGATCAGGGATGGCATTGAACCACGCATTCCATCTGTCACAATCAGAGCAATACCTCTGGCCGACGGCCGCAGCGTCGTGGTACTCCGGATAGGCAAGAGCTGGAGGAGCCCCCACCGCGTGTCGTTCAGGGGCCACGACAAGTTCTATGGAAGGAGTCCCGCTGGCAAGTACCCCTTGGACGTGGGGGAACTGCGCACCGCGTTCAATCTGTCGGAGGCCGCAGCGGACAGAATCAGGCGCTTCAGAGAGGATAGAATATCGAAGGTCGTTGCAGGGGAGACACCGCTACCCATGCCCAACAACGCGAAGTTTGTCCTCCACTTGGTGCCATTTGCATCGTTCGGTGCCGGGCAGGCGCACGACATCACCGCGATAGCGAACGGCCAAGCTCTCCTGAGGCCGATTGCAGGTTCTGTGTACAGGAGTAGGTACAACCTGGATGGTCTCCTCACCTATTCGGCGCCCACAAGGGACATGACAGACGCCTACGTCCAGGTGTTCACCAATGGCATAGTCGAGGCTGTGGAGGCATCAATCCTGGCTCCCTGGGAGGGCAACAGGCACATACCAAGTGTCGCCTACGAGCGGGAGCTCATTAAGTCGTTTGGGGAGTACCTTGAGGTGCTCAAGGCCCTCGGCGCCGAGCCGCCCGTCTTCGTCTTTCTTACGCTCGTTGCAGTGAAGGGATACTCGATGGGGGTGGGAGACGCTTGGCCGCCCCAGGATCGTCGTCCTACGATCGACAGGGACATAGTGCTTGTCCCAGAAACGGTAATGGAGGACTACGAGGCACCGCCAGCGGAGGTGCTCAGACCGTGCTTTGACTCCCTCTGGAACGCCTGCGGTTATCCACGGTCTTTCAACTACAATGATGCTGGCGAATGGCGGCCGCGCTTGGGCGTCAGGGTGAGCCGGCTGGCGCGCGGGCTGCCCTTCGGCGCCGACCTAGAGTATGCCGACGAGGTCACCCTCACCCGCGCCCTCCAGGAACGCCACCAGATGTAGACTCCCCCTCCCTCTGGCTCCCTCCCGCCAGGGGAGGGAGGACAGGCTGCAACCCTCCCCCCACGCTGTCATTGCGAGCGGAGCGAAGCTATCCCGGTGGTGCGAGGGGACGTGGGTACGCCCCACCCCGAGATTGCTTCGGCGCTGTGCGCCTCGCAATGACGAAGGGAGCGGCGCCTCGCAATGACGAAGGGGGCGCCCAGGAGGGAGCACAGAGTGCTTCCCGCGCCAACGCCACGCCTGGTGTGCGGCAGCAAGTGCGAAAAACCCCTCTCCCTTGAGGGGAGAGGCTCAGGCCTGTCCTGAGCTCGCCGAAGGGCTCACCACGAGCGGCAGGGACGCGCCTCGTTGCGGCTTGACAAAGGCCGACGGTTTCCTCTAGCACCCGCTTCTCGCCGCCCCGATTGGAGGCCTGGGCCGGCTGGTGATGCCAGGCAGCGGTGGGGGTGGGTGGCGCGCGGCCACCGCAGAACGAAAGGAGACCGGAAGCGATGATGAGAAAGCGTGTACTCTGCGTGGCCCTCCTGGCCCTCGTTGCAGCCGCTCTTCTGGTTACGGGCTGTCGCGGTACCTATGTGACCGGCTCGGGCAATCTCGAGACCAGACAGATGGACTACGACGACTTCTCGAAGTTGGAGGTGAGCTATGCCTTCGACGTCGACGTCACCAGAGGCGATTCGTATGAGGTCAGCATCACCATGGACGACAACCTGTTCGACTACCTCCGGGTCGGCGTGTCGGGACAGACCCCCGAGATCGGCATGAGGCAGACTCGCTGGTACCGGAACGCCACTCTCAGGGCGACCGTCACCATGCCGGACCTCACCGGGCTGAACGTTTCGGGCGCTTCGCACGTTGAGGCCATCGGCTTCAACTCGACAGACCCCCTGGACATGGATGTGTCGGGGGCGAGCTCGGTTGAGTTCGACAACGTAGTGGCGGGCGACGTGGGGTTCGACGTGTCGGGGGCCAGCACGGTCTCCGGCACCATTGACTTCGCCGACGGCGTCATGGAGGTGTCCGGGGCCAGCACGGTTGAATTGGAGGGCTCCGCCGATGACGTGTCCATCGAGGCCTCCGGGGCCAGCCGCGTCCGGCTGGGTGACCTTCCTGTCACCGATGCCTGGGTTGAGCTGAGCGGGGCAAGCACCGCCAACATCAACGCCAGCGGCACCATAGACTGCGACCTGAGTGGCGCCTCGCACCTCACCTACACGGGCGATGCCACCCTGGGTTCTGTGGACACCTCGGGCGCCTCGACCATCAGCCACGAGTAGCGGCGCAGGTTGAATCGCA
>JAXHUA010000129.1:0-7071 GCA_034189695.1 Chloroflexota bacterium
ACCTCTCCTTCATCACCTCGGTATACTCTGTCAAGCTCGCTCTACTCATGCCTCTCATTGGGTAACACCTTTTTTGAGGCAACGATACCCCACCCGGTAACATTTATTATGAGGCAATTCGCACCCTTGACGCCCGGCAGGCAGACCGATAGAATCACCGCTGCCATGCCAGACAACCGGCTGTGGAACAGCGGCCGGACCCAAGCGAGGTGCAATCATGGATGCTGATGTGGTGGTGATCGGAGGAGGAGCCACCGGCGTCGCGGCAGCAAGAGCGGCTGCGGAGGAGGGAGCGCGGGTGGTGCTCCTGGAGCGCTACGGCTTCCTGGGAGGGAGCCTCACCGCGTCCCTCGTCGGCAGCCTCGGCGGCCTCTACGTGAAGGACGGGGAGCAGATCGACTACGTCGTGGGCGGCATCGCCCGGAAATGCGCCGAGACCCTGAAATCGTGGGGCGTGGCCTTCGGTCCGGTCGCGTGGGGGGAGACCGCCGTCCTCGCGCACGCACCATACGCCATCAAGGGCATGTTCGACGGCTGGGTCGAGCAGGCACAGAACCTCAGGCCCCTGCTGCACACACAACTGTGCGGCTGCGCGATGAAACAGGGCAGGGTCAGTGATGTCTCTTATGTAAACAAGGCCGGCGTGGGCAAGGTGTCCGCAAAGGTGTTTCTCGACGCCAGCGGGGACGGCGACCTGGCCTTCCATGCCGGGGTACCAATGGAGGGCAGCCCCGTCCAGTTTCCCTCCATGAACTTCTACATGGGGAATGTCGATATCAGTCAGGCCCTGGCCGCTGGACTCGCCACACTCCAGAGGCTGATAGAGGAGGCCCTGGACACACGCGAGTATGACCTGCCTCGGCGCGGGGGAGCCGTCATCCCCACCATGCTCCCCGGCCAGGTGGTCGTCGCCATGGGCAGGATCGCCATCGACGGCCGGCCGGTCAACTGCGCCGACCCGGAGCAACTCACCCACGCCGAGATGGAGGGAAGACGGCAAGCGCGGGTCCTCGCCGATTTCCTCAAGGCGAGAATGCCCGGGTTCTCCGAAGCCTTCATCGAGGACACTCCAACCCAGGTCGGCGTGCGGTCGACGCGGCGGCTTGTGGGCGAGTACGTCCTGACCAGAGACGACGTGCTGAGCGGGGCCCGCTTCGACGACGCCGTCTGCCGCTGCGCCTGGCCCATCGAGCTGCACGCGGAGGGCAAATCAACCGTCCTTGAGTTCCTCAAGCCAGGTGCGTACTACGAGATACCGTACCGGTGTCTTCTGCCACAGCACGTGGACAACCTGGTCGTTGCCGGGCGCTGTCTTTCGGCCTCCTATGAGGCACAGGCATCGGCCAGGGTCTCGGGCACCGCAATGGCCATGGGTGAGGCCGCCGGCGTGGCCGCGGCAATGGCGTCCCGAACGGATGGAAGCGTGTCCCGCCTTGACGTGTCCCAGCTTCAAGACACGCTGCGGCGACGCGGAGCACTCCTCGACTCGCCCCCGAAGTGACTGGAGGACTCCCGATGGCCTCACCAGGGCTCCCCCAGCCGGGGCCCTGCTCCGTATCCCGCCTGCCCCCCCCCACAAGCGGCATGCGCATTGAACGAGCTGTCCAATTGGCCCATAATGAATGGCGGTTCCCCATGCGGACGAAGGAATCGGAGACTGGCATGGCTCGTAACCCCAGAAAGAGAGATGAGAAGCGGAGAAGACACGCCAGGCGCCCGCGAAGGAGCGAGGTGCACCAGATGGAGCACGGTTCGTTCCTCGTCGTCGCCCTGCTGCACGGCCCGCTCACCCGCGAGCAGCTCATCGACAGGTTCCTTCGTGTCGGCAGGCACTTCGGCGTCCCGGTGCCCAGGGCGGGGACAGACGCCCGCGCCAGCCTCCTCAACGAGGTAGAACACGACCTCGACCGGCTGACGTCCATGGGCTTCGTTGAGGTTGACGAGCAGGGGGCATACCTGCTCACCGACCGCGGGAGGAAAGAGGCTGAGGAAGCGGACCGGTGAGGTGGACCCCATCCTTAGGACAGAATAGGGACAATATTAAGATTGGGTCCCGCTATCCTCAAGGGGTCTGGTGTTAAAGATTCTACCATACCTCTACTGGTGACTTCTACCGGGATTGAGTTAAATACTTCAGCCGGTGTCCGGTAGCCGAGAGCCTGATGGGGACGTTCAGTGTTGTAGAAACGGAAGTAGTTACTGATCTCGACCTTGGCGTCTTTCCCATCCTGGTATGCCTTCAGATACACCTCCTCACACTTTACTGTCCGCCATAGCCGCTCTATGAACAGATTGTCATTATAGCTCCCTTTTCCATCCATACTGATCCTGACTCCGTGTTGCTGCAGGAGCCCGGTGAACGCTTCACTGGTGAACTGAGCACCCTGGTCGGTATTGAATATCTCTGGTTTGCCCTTCTTGAGCGCCTCTTGCAGAGCTTCGACACAGAAGCCGGCGTCCAGTGTGTTTGACAGCCTCCAGGAGAGCACATACCGGCTGTACCAGTCTATGATGGCCACCAGGTAAAGGAATCCCCGCGCCATCGGAATATAGGTGATATCCACCGCCCACACCTGATTTGGTCGTGTTATCTTTAAGCCACTGAGCAGGTACGGCTAGATCTTATGCCCCGGCGTTGGTTTACTGGTCTTTGGGCGCCGGTAGATGGCCTTGAGACCCATTATCCGCATCAGGCGCTGAACACGTTTCCGGCTGACCCGTTGGCCCTGACTCTTCAGCCAAGCGGCTATCTTGCGTGCCCCGTAGAATGGCGTGACCAGGTATTGACGGTCAATCAGCTCCATAAGAGTCAAATCCTCCTCAGAGATTCCTTTCGGCTGGTAGTACAGGCCGGAGCGGCTGATATCCAGCAAGGTGCACTGACGGACTATTGAGAGCGACGGATGCTGACGGTCGACCACCTCACGCCGCCGCTCTACTGTCAGCGACCCAAGACGCTCTCCAAGAAATCCCGCTCCACCTTAAGCTGACCTATCTGCTGGTAGAGCTGGGCAATGAGGCCCTCATCGCCTTTCTTCTGATCATTGTCACCACCGAAGATGCCGATTGCACCTTCCGTCAATGCCTTCTTCCAGGTGCGTATCTGGCCCGGATGGACCTCAAACCGGCTGGCCAGTTCGGCTGTTGTCTCTTCTCCTTTGAGCGCTTCCAGGGCTACCCTAGCCTTGAATGATGGGCTGTGTTTCCTTCGATTCTGTTTCATGTCCTGCTCCTCCAATTCTGTCTTTATTTTAGGAGCAGAACCCAACCTTAACAACCTGTCTAAATTTTGGTGACCACCTCACGGCACCTGGAGCGGGTCGGCTCCAGGATAAGGTCGATGATGTCCGACGCCACGCTCGTATCCAAGATATCGGTCGCGGTCAATATCCTGCTGACCATACTCAAGCTCAGCGTGGGCATCCTGTTCAACAGCGTCGCCCTGCTGGCGGACGGCTTCGACAACCTGATAGACGTTGTGTCGGCCATAGCCGTCTTCCTGGGAATCAAGCACAGGAGAGAGCTGTACTCCACAGGATTCATCATCGCGGTGATGTTTGGGACCAGTCTCTGGATAGTGTACGAATCCATCAGCAGGATAGTCAGGCCGGAGGTCGTTGACACCGGGTGGTTGATAGTCGTTGCCGCGGTCTGCTCCGGCATAGTCTGCTATGTGATGTCCGTCTACCAGCACGTGGTGGGCAGGAGGACGGGCAGCCTCTCACTCATATCACAGTCCATAGACAGCAGGAACCACGTTGTCTACGCCGGAGCGGTGCTCGTGGGCATCATCTTCGCCGGGTTCGGCATCTTCATCGTCGACTCGCTGGTCGCTCTGGCGGTCGCCGCGCTCATTCTGAAGTCGGCCTACGACCTGACCCTCGAGACCGTCAGAGTCGCCAGGGGACAGGAGATGGACTCCTCGGCATTCGGTCGGGAGTACGAGAAGGTCATAGACGCGCGCAGAAGGAGCTACTTGAGGTCGTGGCTCCTTTTCACGCTCAAGGAAGCCCGCTCAAGGGCCGAGATACTGTCGAGCTTCAACGAAAGCTTTGCCGCTGACGGGTTGCCGGTCGTCAC
This sequence comes from Chloroflexota bacterium, assembly GCA_034189695.1. Taxonomy (GTDB): domain Bacteria; phylum Chloroflexota; class Dehalococcoidia; order E44-bin15; family E44-bin15; genus JAXHUA01. Next base: position 4,081 of record JAXHUA010000129.1, read on the forward strand.
TCACTTCGGCCTGAGCCTGTGGAAGGGCTTCGACCTGGAGGAGCGCCTTGACCCGCTGCTGAAGGACCTGACCGGCGAGGGCCTGATATCGGAGCGCGATGGCGGGTACTACCTCACCAGCAAGGGGAGCAGGGAGCGCAGCAAGAGGCTGTGGTACGAGAGGTTCACGTAGCCATCGGCGCCTATCAAGCATCGGTCTGACTGTGAAGTTGCCATAACGAGCGCTCTCGGCTAGAATGGTAGACTATCTCTGGCTTGAAACGAATGGGGACAATAGTGGACGATATCACAGGGCTTGTGGGGAATACCCCCCTTGTCAGGCTGAACAGGCTGGCCGAGGGGTTGAGCGCCCACGTTGTGGCCAAGCTCGAGTGGTTCAATCCGTGCGCCAGCGTCAAGGACAGGATAGGCGTTGCCATGATAAGGGCGGCTGAAGAGGCGGGCGCCATCGGGCCGGGCACCGTCATCGTGGAATCCACGAGCGGGAATACCGGCATCGGGCTGGCATTCGTGTGCGCCGCAAGAGGCTACCGGCTGGTGCTGACCATGCCCGATACCATGTCCGTCGAGCGCAGGAAGCTGCTCGCGGCCCTGGGGGCGCACGTCGTGCTGACGCCGGGGTCGGAGGGCATGGCCGGAGCCGTCAGGAAGGCCGAGTCGCTCGTCGAGACCACCGCCAACGCCTTTATGCCACAGCAGTTCAACAACCCGGCCAACCCGAGGGCTCACGAAGAGACCACCGGCGAGGAGATATGGCGAGACACCGACGGCAAGGTGGACATGGTAGTCGCCGGTGTGGGCACTGGAGGAACAATTACCGGCATCGCCCGGGCCATCAAGCGCAGGAAACCGGCCTTCAAAGCCGTTGCCGTGGAGCCGGCCGGCTCTCCGGTGCTGTCAGGTGGGCCGGCGGCGCCACACGGCATACAGGGCATCGGGGCCGGGTTCGTTCCTGAGGTATTCGAGATGGGTTTGATCGACGAGGTAGTGGCGGTCGCCGATGAAGACGCCGGCCTTACAGCGCGGCGACTGGCCAGTGAGGAGGGCATCCTGGCGGGCATATCCGGGGGGGCGGCGACCTGGGCCGCTCTGGAGCTGGCCAAGAGGAAGGAGAACGAGGGCGCGATGATCGTGGTCATCCTGCCCGATAGCGCCGAGCGGTATCTGAGCACATGGCTTTTCGAGGAGAGCAGCGTTGACTAGTCCTTTCCGCATTTTCAGAGAGGACCTGCGAACCGTCTTCGACAAAGACCCGGCGGCAAGAAGCACGGTGGAGGTCATCTGCTGCTATCCAGGACTGCACGCCCTGTGGCTTCATCGAGTGGCGCATTTCCTCTGGCGGCACCAGCTCCGCCTGTCGGCGCGCATGCTGTCCCACGTCAACCGCTGCGCGACCGGCATCGAGATCCACCCGGGCGCTTCGATCGGACGCAGGTTCTTCATAGACCACGGCATGGGGGTTGTCATCGGGGAGACGACCGAGATCGGCGACGACGTGTTGATGTACCAGGGAGTGGTGCTGGGCGGCACGACACACGAGAAACGGAAGCGTCACCCGACCATCGGGAACAACGTCGTAATCGGTGCGGGGGCGACTGTGCTCGGCGCCATCACCATAGGGGATAGCGCGAGAATAGGCGCTGGTTCAGTCGTGGTGCAGTCGGTGCCTCCTGATTCGGTCGTCGTGGGCGTCCCGGGCAGAGTGGCGGAGGCGGGAAGGCCGAGCCTCGCTCTGGAACACGGCAAGCTGCCCGACCCGGTGAAGGAGGCGATCGAGCACGTGCTCAAGAACGAGGAAGAGCTGGCCGAGCGTCTGCGCCGGATCGAGGGAATCCTTCAGGTGCCTGAAGGCCCGGACGGCTCAACAGGGGAGGACGACAAGCCCAGGCGCACCGATATGGCGCATGGCTAGCCAGCAACACGACCAGCAAGCAGCACTGGAGTCAATGCCAGGCACACGGTTTTGCGGAGGAGCAATTGGGAAAGACCATCGCAGAGATCAACGAGAAGATTCGTAAGGGCCAGGCGGTGGTAGTCACAGCCGACGAGGTCATCGACCTGGTCCACAGCAAGGGCGTGGCCCAAACGGCCAGGGACGTCGACGTGGTTACCACAGGCACTTTCAGTCCGATGTGCGGCTCCGGCGCCTTCTTCAACATCGGCCACACCAAACCACGGATCAAGGTCGGCGGCGGACGGGCCTATCTCAATGATGTCCCGGTCTACACCGGCATCGCCGCGGTTGACATATTCCTCGGGGCCACCGCCATCCCCGACGATGACCCACGGAACCGGGTGCATCCCGGGCCCTTCAACTACGGCGGTGGGCATGTCATCGAGGAACTGGTGGCTGGCAGAGACGTGCGGCTTGTAGTGTCCGCCTACGGGACCGATTGCTACCCCAGAAGGAGACTGGAAAGCTGGATTAGACTCAGCGACTTGAACGAGGCAGTGCTGTTCAACATGAGGAATGCCTACCAGAACTACAATGTGGGGGTGAACCTGTCCAGCAAAACGATATACACGTACATGGGTGTGCTCAAGCCGGAGCTCGGCAATGCCAACTATGCAACGTCGGGGCAGCTTTCCCCCTTGCTGAACGATCCCCACTACAAGACCATAGGCATAGGGACGAAGATGTTCCTGGGTGGCGGCATCGGGTACGTGGCGTGGCATGGCACCCAGCACAATCCCAGCGTGCCGCGCTCCGAGAACGGCGTGCCCACACGCGGCGCGGGAACGCTGGCGGTCATCGGTGACTTGAAGGAAATGAGCCCACGCTGGCTCGTGGGTACCAGTATGCTGGGCTACGGTTGCACCCTGAGTGTCGGGATAGGGGTCCCGATTCCCATACTCTCAGAGGAGATACTGCGCTATGCCGCAGTCAGAGACGAGGAGATACTCGCCCCCATCGTGGACTACAGCGAGGCGTATCCCCAGGCGACAGGCCAGGTACTCGGCGAGGTGAGCTACGCCGAACTCAGGAGCGGC
>JAXHUA010000013.1:0-14627 GCA_034189695.1 Chloroflexota bacterium
GAAAATTTTCTTTATCTGTGGACATTCTGCCTAAATTATTTCATGAACAGTTCCATTGGGAATGGCTTACCATGCCCGGGATAAACGGTATTTATCTCTAAACTTTTCATCTTCTCAACATGCCAATCGACCCGCACCATGAGCCAGTGGCGGCACGGAGTTGGAGTTGACGCCTCACGCCCCGAACCCAGCGCAGGTGCACTACCACTGTCTCCTAACATAGCTCATCAATATCCAGCAACATAGTCTAGACAATCCACAAAGTCTCCACTAGCTATTTTCGCCACACAAGGACTCTTTTGGACATTTGTACTTTGCAGAGACCTGTTATGCGACCATTGACAAATATAGATAGAAGTAGTATAAACATGATGGTCCCAATCAGCAAGGGTTGTTAACAATTCAATACTCCATTCCGAAAAAGGCAAACTACGGGAAACCGTAGGACGCAAAGCCGTGGGTCTAAGGTCGAAGCATCTCGACTACGACTGCCAGGCCGCCGGAGAAGGACGGGAACGAGCGAAGGGCCCTTCTTCACCGACAAGGGCCTTTCGTCCCTGTCGTGCCACGCGAGACTATGGACGGGCATGTCCATAGCCACCGCACGTCTGTCACAACGGCGGGCCGTTCACGGTCTAGGAGCCTCATCCCCCCAGAATCACACCACCGCTCCTCATCGTGACAGATCCACATCACGAGATGCGCAGGCCCTCTTGACAGCCAACCCACGCCGAACAGTCGACGAGCGGGGGCAAACATCGTGGACAGGAACTGGAAACACAGCAGGGCGGCTATGTCGCATCTGGCAGCCATCCTCCTCCTTGTGTTCTTATTGACGTCATCTGCCAGTCCATTGGCATTCACTTCCGCCGTCGCAGCATCGACGCCGGACGTCGCAGCAGCCTCAATCGCCCCACCCCCACCTTGTGAACCGCCGTCCGAGCCTACCCACACCGTAGCCACGGACCAGGCGACACCCTGTTCCAGAGGGACATCCTGTGACCGGTGTACAGATGCCGGCGGGTGCGCATGCGCCGACGGTCAGACGGCGGATACCCAGGATGGCTGCCCCTGTGACTGCACGTCCACGCACGCAGAAGAACCGGCGATTGGCGTTGCCGACCCGGCCGCAGCCTACTGCGAGCTTCTGGGCTACGAGTACAGAACGGTTGTCACCCCGGATGGCGAAAAGGGAGTCTGCGTGATGCCGAATGGCGAGGAATACGATGCGTGGGCTTTCTACCAGGGTGACTGCGGCGCCGAGTTCTCGTACTGTGCCCGAATGGGCTGGCCCGTTGCGTCTGAAAGCCCGGGAGACGGGTTCGCCACCAGGTGCACCACCTGCGTGCTTCCCCTCGCCGGAACGCCGAGAAAGACGGTATCCGACATCCTCGGACTGAGCCAGTCCGGCGTATCCGCCGTCACAGGGCCCGCCGCGCAAGACTACGAGAGTCAGGACGTCTTCAGGACGGTCTCCAGTCTTCCCGAACACTTCGACTGGCGAGACGTAGACGGCGCGAACTGGATGACGCCAGTCAGGAATCAAGGCGGGTGCGGTAGCTGCTGGGCGTTCTCAGCCGTGGGCATAGTGGAGCCACTGTACAACATCGCCTACGGCGATCCAGACCTCGACCTGGACCTCTCAGAGCAGTACCTGGTGTCGGATTGCTGTTCGACGTGCGGCGACTGTGGCGGAGGATGGCATGGCAGTGCGCTGCGGTTTGTACGTGACAGCGGCATAAGCGATGAATCGTGCTTTCCCTATGTCGCCAGCAACCGTCCCTGCTCCGACAGATGCGTCGACTGGGCGGACAGACTGAAGACCATTGACGCGATCGGGTATGTCCCTACGGACATCGAGTCAATCAAGCAGTATCTCATCGAAGAAGGGCCGCTTTCGGTCGCCATGGGCATCGGAAGCGACTATGGAGGCTATTTCGACAACGGTGTGTACCGTTGCAGCAATGACTCGGGCGTAAACCACGCAGTGGTCATAGTCGGCTATGACACAGCGGGCGACTACTGGATTGTGCGAAACAGCTGGGGCTCTACCTGGAACGGCGACGGATACTTCAACGTCGGGTGCAGTGAGTGCGCCATAGAGAGATACCTGTACTATGCCGATATGGAAGCCGTTCCGAACGTCGCGCCGACAGCCGATCCGGGCGGCCCCTATGTCGGAGAGGAAGACACGCCGGTTGGTTTTGACGGCTCCGGCTCTTTCGACCCCGAAGGCAGTCCCCTCAGCTACACGTGGGACTTCGGCGACGGTACGCCGGAGGTGACTGTCGACACTCCGACGGTACAGCACACATACACACAGGGTCAGGCCGAGGCGGACAGCATCTACACGGTGACACTGACGGTCAACGACGGCCTGCTCGAATCGGAGCCGGCGACAACCACAGCGACGGTCACCGGTGTCAATGACCCACCTGTTGCCAGCCCGGGCGGTTCGTACAGCGGGTATGTGGGACAGCCCATCCGATTTGACGGCTCCGCTTCGACCGATGAAGAGGGCGCAATGGCCCTCTACGTCTGGGATTTCGGAGACGGCACGCCCGTGATACCTCTCATCACGCCGCTGGTGGCGCACACCTACACGTCGCCCGATACATATGAAGTGACGCTCACCGTCATCGACGGTGACGCAGCCATGGACGACGCGTTGACCACCGCAGATGTCACGTTCGAGCCGACGGACGTCTTCCTCGACAGCTTCGAGGACGGCGCCCTCAGCAACTGGGAACAGGACGTCCAGAGCGACTGGTTCTGCTCCACCCAGCGAGCGACGGACGGTACCCGCTCCGCTGAGGTTGACGGAACTGCCAGCGATTCGTCCCTCACTATCAGCAATCCCATCGACCTCAGCGGGATGTCGCAGGCCTCCCTATCGTTCTCCTGGTACATTGAGGGCGGCCTCGACACCGGCGAGTACTTGGCAGTCGACCTCTGGAACGGTTCAGGTTGGGACGAGGTTGCCCGCCTCAGCGGCAATGTTGACCCTGAGGACGTGTGGCATGATGAACTCATCGGGCTGGGCAGCTACCTGATCAGCGACTTCAAGCTTCGCTTTCGAGGGACCATGTCGTACTCCTCGGAAGACGCCAATGTCGATGCGGTGCGAATAGCCGGCACGCCTCTTCCGACGCCGACTCCTACGCCCGAGCCAACGCCTACACCCACGCCTACACCTACACCCACGCCAACACCCACGCCAACGCCAACGCCTACACCCACGCCAACGCCTACACCTACACCTACGCCAGAGCCAACGCCTACGCCAACGCCTACGCCAACGCCTACACCTACACCCGACCCTACCCCCACCCCACCCCCCGTACCCCTGGAGCTCTTCTTCGACAGCTTCGAGGACGGCTCTCTCGCCAACTGGGTGCAGGACAGCCAGGACGACTGGCTCTGCTCCACGCAGCGAGCCGTCGACGGCGCCTACTCGGCAGAGGTTGACGGCAGAACAACCGACGCCACCCTGACCCTCAAGAGCGCTGTCGACCTGACCCAGATGTCACAGGCCTCGCTCACTTTCTCGTGGTTCATTGAGAAGGCCCTCGACAGAGGCGAGTACCTGGCAGTCGACCTGTGGGATGGCGCGGGATGGAACGAGGTTGCACGTCTCGAAGGCAGCTCCGACCCGGAGGACGTCTGGCATGACGCGGTCATCGACCTCAACGGCTACCTGACCAGTGATTTCAACCTGCGTTTCCGCGGCTCAATGTCCTCCAGCAGAGAGGATGCTGACGTAGATGCAGTAAGGATAGCGGGCACGCCGGACTCCAATCCAACACCGACGCCTGAACCATCGCCAACTCCCACACCCACACCTACCCCTACGCCGGAACCTACCCCCACCCCACGCCCGGAAACCGTGGAGCTGTTCTTCGACAGCTTCGAGGACGGCTCTCTCGCCAACTGGGTGCAGGACAGCCAGAACGACTGGCTCTGCTCCACGCAGCGTGCCGTCGACGGCGCCTACTCGGCAGAGGTTGACGGCAGAACAACCGACGCCACCCTGACCCTCAAGAGCGCCGTCGACCTCGCCCAGATGTCACAGGCCTCCCTCACTTTCTCGTGGTTAATTGAGAGGGGCGTCGACACCGGCGAGTACCTGGCAGTCGACCTGTGGGATGGCGCGGGATGGAACGAGGTTGCGCGTCTCGAAGGCAGCTCCGACCCGGAGGACGTCTGGCATGACGCGGTCATCGACCTCAACGGCTATTTCACCAGTGATTTCAAGCTGCGTTTCCGGGGCACGATGTCCTCCAGCAGAGAGGACGCGAACGTAGACGTCGTGCGGATAGCGGGCGTACAGCAACCGGGGCCATAGAGGGCTGGGCCCGTTCCGCGAAGCACCCACTCAGCCGACGGCGACGGTCCGGCCGTGACCTCATTCGCCAAGCACCTTCAGGATCACCCGCTTCCTGCGCTGGCCATCGAACTCAGCGTAGAAGACCTGCTGCCACGGCCCCAGGTCGAGCCTGCCATCTGTCACCGGCACAATGACTTCGTGGTGGACCAGCAGGCTCTTCAAGTGGGCATCCCCGTTCGACTCACCGGTGGCATGATGCCGGTAGTCGGGCCGGTACGGCGCGAGACGCTCCAGCCACTCATCGATGTCGCCGATGAGCCCATCCTCGGCATCGTTCACGTAGACTCCTGCCGTAATGTGCATTGCCGACACCAGCACGAAGCCCTCGGCGATCCCGCTCCGCCTGACGAGGTCTTCCACCTCGCCGGTGATGTTGATGAACTCACGATGCTCTCTTGTGTTGAACCACAGGTACTCTGTGAGCGACTTCATACTTCGCCTCCTCGCAGTGGACTGTGCTCACCATGACCGATGATAACCTTCGAGCAGTCAACCGGCAAACGCGGCGGGCACACCGTGCATGCCCCACCCCCTTGTCGCCAGCATTGTGAGAAGCGTCCAGATGCGCTATTCTTGAGAACAGCCACTTCACCCGTAGCCCCGCTACAGCCGGAGCACGGCGGGGCTCCCACGCTTGTGAGAAGACATCTCATTCCCATTGGAGGTCAAAGTGACGGCACAATACGGGTACACCGGTAAGACACTGAGGGTGGACCTCACGTCGGGCCACATCGCTGCCATACCCACCATGGACTACGCCGACAGGTTCGTTGGCGGAATGGGCATTGCCACCAAGGTGTACTGGGACGAGGTCAGACCCGATGTAGGCGCGCTGGAGCCGGGGAACTCGCTCATATTCGTGACCGGGCCGATGGCGGGCTTCACCGGGGTTGCTGGCTCCATATGGCAGGTCCACTGCAAGTCCCCGCTCACGATTCCCCAGCAGTTCTCGTATGGGAGCCTGGCGGGAACATGGGGAGCGCACCTGAAGTTCGCCGGCTACGACGCAATCGTGGTGCAGGGCAGGTCGGAGCGGCCTGTCTATCTGTTCATCGAGGACGGCACCGTTGAGATCAGGGATGCCTCAGACCTGTGGGGCAGGGGTGCCGTTGAGACGCGGGAGATGTTGAAGAGGAAACTCGGCCGTTCGGCCCGGGTGGCGACGATGGGGCCGGCGGGGGAGAACATGGTAGTCTTCGCCAACGTCATCGCCGATGACGATTCCAGCGCCTCCGGAGGGGGCGGGGCCGTCATGGGCTCCAAGAACCTGAAGGCGGTCGTCGTCCGGGGCCGGGGCAGGCCGGCGGCGGCGGACCCGCAGAGGCTGAAGGCGCTTGCCAGGCGGCTGCGCCGGCTCAAGGAGGGGGCGTCCCAGGGGGATTTCGGCTTCGTGCCCGGGCCCAACATGAAGAAGGAGGCGTGCTACGGCTGCATCAGCGGCTGCATCAGAGCGGTCATGGAGGCGGAAAACGGCACCAGGGGCAAGTATATGTGCGAGTCCGGCATCTTCTACCAGTACCGTGCCCGGAGATACTACGGCGAATGGAACGAGGTGCCCTTTTATGCCAACAGGTTGTGCGACGACTACGGGCTCGACACGCGCGTCACCGAGGCCATGCTGGCCTGGCTCACCAGGTGTCACAAGGCCGGGATTCTGACGGACGCGAACACCGGACTGCCGCTGTCGAAACTTGGAAGCCTCGAGTTCATCGAAGCCCTGCTGAAGAAGACCTCGCTGCGCCAGGGTTTCGGAGACGTCCTGGCACGGGGCCTGATACCTGCCGCCGACGAGGTGGGAAGCGATGCCAGAGCGCTCATCACCGACTACATCTTCCATACCACCGGCCAGGCAGCCGAGGGCGACCCGAGGATGGACATCGTGACCGGCCTTCTCTACGCCATGCAGCCGAGGCAGCACGCCGTCGTGAGCGAGCTGGCACAGTTGCTGGGCAAATGGGTCCAGTGGGAGAAGGGGGCCGAGGGGGCCTATCTATCCACCCACACGCTTCAGGCGATCGCTGCCAGGCTCTTTGGAGACGCGAGAGCAGTTGACTTCTCCACCTGCGAAGGCAAGGGGCGGGTGGCGAAGACAGTCCAGGACCGCTGGTCGGCGAGGGAGAGCCTCATCACGTGCGCCTTTGCCTGGCCCATCGCCGACGTGGTGTGGTCAGAGGACCACATGGGCGATCCATCCCTGGAGAGCCAGGTGTTCTCCGCCGCCACGGGCCGGGAGGTGGACGAGGCCGAGCTCGACCGGATGGGCGAGGTGGTCTTCAACCTTCGCCGCGCCGTGTTCGCCAGGGAGGGACGCAGGGGCCGCCAGAGCGACGCCATCCCCCAGGTCTTCTACGAGAGGCCTTTCAAGGACCGTATCAATCCGGAAGACCTGTGCCTGGTGCCGGGCAAGGACGGGGAGCCGATGTCGAGGAAGGGCGCGGTGGTCGACCGGGACGAATTCGAGACAGTGAAGGACGAGTACTACCAGTCGCGGGGATGGGACGTCGCCACCGGCCTCCAGACAAAGGGCAAGCTCATCGACCTCGGCCTTCAGGACATCGTCAAGGACCTGGAAGAGCGGGAGCTGGTGGTCTAGTCGCTAGCGCGTGGCCGAACCCGGTCGTCCCCGGCGAGATTCGACCCTCACACAGGCTGGTCAGATGCGTCGTCGTGCTGCGCCAGCAGCTCGGCGCTGTGCATCACCTTGATGTCGCTCCTGCGCTTGTCCAGCCCACCCCGGAGCTGAAGCACGCACGGGGTGCAGTTGGTGACCACGATGCCGGCTCCGGCCGCCTCGATGCGGTCCAGCTTCCGCTTCAACACCGAGCCGGACAGCTCCGGGTACCTCAGCACCGTCTCGCCGCCGAAGCCGCAGCAGGCGTCGGAGTCGGCCATCTCCACCACCTCAAAGCCCTCGCGCTCGAGCAACTCCCTCGGCTCGCGGTACACGCCAAGCCCCCGCCGCAAATGACACGGGTCGTGATAGGTGACCTTGACGTTCTTCGGCGGTTTTCTCTCCTCGCCGGGCGTCAACTCGAGGACCAGCTCCGAGAAGTCCCTCACCTTGTCTGACAGCGCCTCCGCCCTGTCCCGCCACCCAGGGTCGTCAGCCAGCAGGCGCGGGTACTCGCACTTCAACATCACCGCGCAACCGGGGCATACGGTGACGACTCGGTCCGGCCCGCCCTCCTCCAGCGCGGCGATGTTCCTCCTGGCCAGGACCCGGGCCGTCTCGACGTCACCGCCGTAGTAGGCCGGAGCGCCACAGCACGTCTGGCCTCGCGGGAAGAAGGGCCCCGCGCCGTGAGCGCCCAGCACCTTCATCACGTCTTCACCCAGCTCGGGGTAGGCATAGTCGGCGACGCAGCCGGCATAGAAGGCCACCTTCGGGAGGGCCTCCTCTACGGGCGAGGAAGCGTCCCTGAGCCGGTCACGCAGCGGGTGGCGTGACAGCGCCGGCAGGCTGACCGTCCGGGCTACCGGGCTGAGCGGATAGGGGAGCCGCCTCGTCATGGAGTCCCTGTCGGTGAAGAGCCGTTGCAGCCGCGATGCCAGCCTGAAGACCCTGTCGAGCCGGCGGGGGTGCCTCAGCACGCCTCGATAGGCGAGCCGGCTTGTCCACGGCAGGCCCTTCTCCGCCACCATCCGTTCCCTGAGCTTCGATACCATGCGCGGGATGTCTATCCGCGCCGGGCACGCTTCCCGGCACGACATGCACCCCATGCACAGGCTCGCCGGGCCCTCCGCCTCGTCCATGCCGTGAAGAAACGCGGTGAGGACGGCGCCGATGCCGCCCTGGTATATGTGCCCGTAGGTCTGTCCCGCAACCGACTGGAACACGGGGCAGACGTTGAGGCAGGCGCCGCACTTGATGCAGTAGAGCGCCTCCCTGAAATCGTCCGATTCCCGCAGCCTCAACCGGCCATTGTCCACCAGGACGATGTGCAACTCGCTTGGGCCCACCGCACCGGTCCCCGGCGCACCGGCAATCGCGTCGGTGCTGCTGGGACCGGTGATGTACGACACGTAGACCGACATCTTCATGCCGGTCGTGCTCCTGCTCAGCAGCCGGAGTATAGCGTTGGCATCCTCCAGGCTGGAGACCAGCTTCTCATAGCCCACCAGGGCCACGTGAATGGGCGGCAGGGTGGTCACCATCCCACCGTTGCCCTCGTTGGTCACGATGACCAGCGTGCCTGTCTGAGCCACGGCGATATTGCCGCCGGAGATGCCCATGTCAGCGTCGATATACGCCTGCCGCAGCGCACGGCGGGTCGCATCAAGCACACCCTGGGGGTCCGCCTCCAGCCTCTCCCCGGTCCCCTCTGAGATAAGCTCGGTGACCTGCTCGATGGTCTTGTGTATCGCCGGCCCCACCAGGTGCGCGGGCCTCTCGCCCGCCAGCTGGACTATCCACTCGCCGATGTCGGTCTCTCTGACGTCTATGCCGGCGTGCTCGAGGTGCTCCCTGAGGCCGGTCTCCTCGGTCAGCATCGACTTGGACTTCACTATGCGGCCGATGCCCCGCTCCCTGGCCAGCTTCAGCACGTAGTCGTTGGCGTCCCCACCATCCCTGGCCTCGTAGACGACCGCGCCAGCCCTCTCGGCCTCGGCCCTGAACTGTCGCACCAGCTCGGGCAGGTTGGCGATCGACTCCTCCTTGACGCGCCGCACCTCCTTGCTCAGCGCCTCGAAGTCGATCCCTTCGAGCGCCCGCTGACGCATGAAGGTAAGGAGAGGGACAAGCCTGCCAAAGGCGCTCTGGAGGTTCTCGTCCGCCAGGGCGTCGCGCACCCGCTTCGACATCTTCACCGCCATTCCCGCACCTCACACTCCCCGTCGGGCAACATCCCGGCTCACCAGCACGACGTGCTCCTCCATCGGCCCCTGCGCCCGGGCCAGCAGCGCCCCGGGTATGTCAGCGGTGGTGTTCCGGCCGGTGACGTAGGTCACGTATCTGGGCATCCTTTGCCCCATCTCCCCCGGCCCTTTCAGCCTGGCGCTCGCATCGTCCATGGTGGCCACCACGTTCGCGGCGTCGACCACCGTAACGTGTATCCGGGGCAGTACGGCGGCCAGGCGCTCGCCGCCCTCGTCGCCGGCGATAACCAGAGTCCCGGTCTCCGCTATGGCCACCGAGGCCTCCGAGACCCCCATGTCCGCGTCGATACAGCACTGCCTCAACACGGCGCGCGCCGCCTTCGCCACGGCCCGGGCGTCGGCCTCCACCTCCTCACCAGCCGCCGTCGACACCAGCCCGGCGACCCGTTCAATGGTCGCACCTTCGCCCTCAGCGCCGTCACCCGCCTGGCTGTTCGCTGCCAGCTGGGCCAGCCATTCCCCGACGTCGACCTCGGTCACCGCCATGCCGGCGTCCTCCAGGTGGCGTCTCAGCCCCATCTCCACTGCCAGGGTCGACCTTGACTTCACCACACGCGTGACGCCGCGCTCTTCCGCCATCTGGAGAATGTAGCCGCGAGCATCGTCCACATCCCTGGCTTCGTGGACCAGTGCACCGGCCTGAGCAGCTTCATCCCGGAACCGCTCCACCAGACTGGTCGAGGTCTCGCCCATTCTCAGCCTCCCCATCCCGGGCCCGGCAACGCAAGTTCGGCCCATCCAGCGCCGGGCCTCCGTCGAGCCGGTTCACTCCCTGGCAAGCTCCACGCCCTTCCTGAAGGCCGCCATATTGGCCTCCAGTTCCTTGGGGAAGTCCTCGCGGAGCACCGGCTCCAGGGAGCCTTCGTCGAGCGGCAGCACACCCGAGCCCACCACCGCCCCGATGAGGATCATGTTGGCGAAGATGGGGTCCCCCATCTTCTGCGCCTCTTCAGTGGCGTTGACGACCCACGTTCTCGCTGACAGCTCCCTGACGGTCTCGATCAGCCTGTCCAGCTCGGGGTAGTCGGCCTCGCCGCCGGTGACGTCGATGGAGTAGATTGGCCGGGGATTGACGATGACAACCACGTCTGGATTGCCGAACTGCCCCAGCATCCTCAGCGTCTCCACCGGCTCCAGTCCAAGAATGACGTCGGCGCGCCCGTCAAGAATGAAAGGGCTGCACTGGCCCTCTTTCGAGACCCTCACGTGACTCATGACCGGCCCGCCCCTCTGCGACGCCCCGTAGGTCTCTCCGATGGTCACGAAATACCCCTGTCGCACCAGCGCGTTTCCAATCAGCAACGACACCCTCACATTGCCCTGCCCGCCCACGCCGGTGATGACCAGGTTGAGCGGGTCCTTCATCAACGTCTTCGCGCTCATGCCGCCTCCCTTACGATGGCCCCCTGCGGGCAGATGTCGGCGCAGACGCCACATCCGGTGCAGATCACCTCGTCTATCTTCGCCCTGCCGGCCTCTTTGTCCCATATGAGGCCGGGACAGCGGAACACCCGGGTGCACAGCCGGTCGCAGCCACACGCCTCGCCTATGCACCTGTCGGGGTCGACGTACACCCTGTAGGGGTTCTTCCTTTCCCTGCGTCCCCTCACCAGCTCGCACTCGCGTCTCATGACCACCACCCTGGCGCCACCACCCTCGGCCATCATGTCCAGCAGCGTGCTTGCGGCGTCCTTGAGGTCGAACGGGTCGCACACCACCACACGCGCACCCAGCGAGCGACACAGCGCCTCTATGCTGACCGCCTGCGTTTGTTCGCCCATGGCGGTCATGCCCGTCCCCGGGTGCGGCTGGAAGCCGGTCATGGCCGTGGCCCTGTTGTCGAGGACGATGAGGATGAAGTCCGACTGGTTGTACACGCCGTTTATCAGCGGCGGGATGGCCGCATGGAAGAAGGTGGAATCGCCACACACGGCCAGCACCGGCTGGTCGAAGCCGAACTGGCCCAGCTTCCCCAGGCCGTTCGCCACCCCAATGCCGGCCCCCATGCAGTGCATCGTCCTCACCTGGAAGAAGCCCGCCGGCCCGAGCGCCATGGAGTAGCAGCCGATGTCGCCGGTCACGATCCCGCCGCGTCCGTCCATCTTCAGCGCGTTCTTGATCGCCCAGAAGGTGGCACGGTGCGCGCAGCCGGGACAGAACGTCATCATGCGGTCAGGCACGTCGCGCTTGGCCACCCCCTCCACTTTCGAGGCGTAGTCCACATCCCGAGCCTGATATGAAAGCCCCGTCACAGCGCATATCGCCTTGATAACGGTGTCCGGGTTGAGTTCGCCGTAGGCGTTGATGTGCTTGGAGCGCTTGCCATGGAAGACGGGGCGAGGGCTGCCCGGCGGCAGGGCGGCGGCCAGCTCCATCACGCCCCGCTCGAGGAACGGGTCGATCTCCTCCACGAACAGGACTTCGGGCGCCTTGCCCAGATGGCCCTCAACGAATCCTTCAGGCAGCGGCCATACCGTGCCCAGCTTCAGGATGCCTACTCTATCCTCCACCCCGAGCGCATTGACCGCCTCCTGCGAATAGAGCCAGCAACTGCCCGAGGTTATGATTAGCAGCTCCGCCTCGTCCGGCCCCACATACCAGTTGAACGGAGATGATTCGAACTTCTCCCTGGCCTTCTCCAGCCTCACGTGCTGCAACGCATGACGCAATGAGCTCGGCACCGGCATGAACCGCGTCGGCGCATTGCTAAGGGTGTCATGCACCTGATCGAAGTAGGCCCGGTGCTCCTTCCGGGGCAGCTCGCCCAGCTTCACCGTGCCCCGCGCGTGGGCGATGCGGGTAACGCTCCGCAGCATGCACAGGGTGCCAAGCTCCTCCGACAGGTCGAACAGCCACCTGGTCATGTCCTTGGCTTCCTGAAAGGTGCCTGGCTCCAGCAGCGGAATGTCGAACCACTTGGCAATCGGCCGCGTGTCCTGCTCATTCGAGCTGGATATGGCGGAGGGGTCGTCACAGCTCACCAGGACCAGGCCGCCGCTGCCTGTCCCGGACATCACCAGATTCGACAGGAAGTCAGAAACGACGTTCACTCCGTTCTGCTTCATCGAGGCGATAGCGCGGACGCCGGCAAAGGAGGCCCCGGCGGCGGCTTCCATGGCCACCTTCTCGTTCACCGACCACTGCGCGTACATGCCCATCTGCCCGGCCACCGACGCCAGGCTCTCCATAATCTCAGAAGAGGGCGTCCCCGGGTAGGCGGCGGCGAACCCCACCCCCGCCTCGAGCGCCCCGCGTGCGATGGCCTCATTCCCTATGAAGAGCTGGCTCGTACCTGGAGCATCTATGTCAATACCTGCCATATCACTCACCTCCCTGGCCTGCCGTCCACCATCACGACAGCAGCTCGGCGGCGACGCCCTCAGACAGGCCAACGTAGAGCAGATCGCCCCGGTCGCCGCTCCTGTTGATAATCTCGTTCAGCGCGCGTTTCTTCTTCAGCAGCGCCGCCTCCTTGAGATGGGCCAGATTCTCCGCAGGCAGCTCGCCCGTCTCGAGCCTGCCCCTCGCTCTCGCCGTCGCCACCAGGTCGGCCCCGCGCTGGGTCCTGACGATGACCGTGTTCCACCCTTCGATGCCCTCCACGGCGCCCACGGAGACGTCGGCGAACTCCGACGTCATGTCGAGACAGTACGCGCACGTCGGCATCACGTACGGCCGTATCTGGTCCAGCGGAAACGACGACACCTTGCCCGAAGCGGCGTAGGCGTCAAACCTGCTCGCTGGTGGAGGGGGGATGTCGAACTTGACGACCTGCGCAAGGTCAAGGTTCTGCTCGAGGAATGCCCGCAATCCCTCGGGTGCCAGCGCCCATGTGCAGAACAGACCAATGGTCAGCCTCACGTTGTCCGTGCTGGCCCTGTTCTCCGGCGGGTCAAGCTTCATCTTGGCCAGAGCCAGGCCCTGACAGGGGGTCACAACCACCCCCATGGTCTGCTCACTCTCCCTGGGAACACGATTGAGTGTTTCCAGCACGGGACAGGCCATGTAGTTGGAGCCAGCGCACTCAAGCACCTCCTCCACGCTGCGCGCCAGAAACGGAGCGGGCGTCTTATCACTGCATGTTCTTGACATAACTGCGGACTGAATGAGGCCTTCCTCCAGGGCGAGGCACATCAGGGCAGTCACTGTGCCGCCGTACTGCACCCTCTTCCTGAGGTTCGCATCGGTGGACCTCGCCATGAGCACCTCTCGCACCGCGCCCAGCTCATCCGCCCTGTACGGCGCGCCGAACGTGTGCCGGCTTAGCGCATCCATGTCCACGTGCGTGCGGGGGCAGTACTTGTAGCACTGCCCGTCGGCTATGGTGCACTTGTCCAGCATCACTATCCGTCCCTTGTAGGACACCAGGTAAGGGCAGCTGCCAACGCACGCTCCGCACAGGGTACAGAGTCCCGCCTGTATGACATCGGTGTACAGCTCTTTGCAGCCCTTCACTTGGGTCTCCATAAACCCACCTCCGCTTTCTGCCCGGCCCTGGGGCAACATGGCTCACGCCAGGTACTGTATCGTGCCGTCGGGCACCACCGCCGCTCTGGCGCCTGCCGGGTAGTCCTGAGTCAGTATCTCCAGCGCTTCCGACCAGCTCCTCACCCATATAGTCCCGGGTATGGCCAGCCAGTCTGTGAACGACCTCTCGTATTGAGGCGAGAGAATAATCATCCTCTTCACCCACGGCAACTCGAAATCGATCGGCCTGAACAGCCGTCCCCCTACGGACTTCCCAAAGCTGCCCAGCACGTAGTGCACCACCTGGCCTTCGGGACAGTCCATGATGAGCACCAGGTCACCGCCTTTCTCCATGAGCAGCGGCACGCCGATAAGCATCCCCACGATGGCCTCATTGGCCTTGCTGTAGTTGTTGACCACGGCCACATCCACCCCCGGCACGGTCTTGGTGGCGTAGTGCGACACCGCCGACTTGAGGGCCTCACGGAACTCCGCCTCCGGGTCCCCGGCGAATATGGCGCACGGCTCGCCCGCCCCGTTTATGAGCGTGTCGATTTTGAAGTCCAGCCCTACCATCTTCGCCGCCTCGGTGAAGTCACGTATCATGGGGTTCTCCGCGTAGTTGCCCGGCCCCACGACACCACTCTGCCCAGCTTCCCTCGCCCTGGTCTCCAGCCTGTGGAAGTCTTCGATGGAGTCGATGTAGGCGATTCCCGGCAGGACGAGCTTGCCTCCACCGCCATACCCGCTCTGCGCATGGGGCACCACCGACCCGATGCCGATCTTGAGGTCACAGCTCATCACCTCGGCGTTGACCGACAGCCTGGTGCCCTGCGACGTCTCGCCGACATAGGTGCAGTTCTCGTACGGGTTGTGGTTGTAGACTGCAAACCGG
>JAXHUA010000130.1:0-4126 GCA_034189695.1 Chloroflexota bacterium
CCGGCAATGCCTGTTCGATCAGGCTCTCGTCCAGCCCGACCTGTGCGAGCGCGTAGCGCAGGCGACGAGGACCATCGCCGCGGTCAAGCCGGGTGCGGATCCAGCTTTCGGCGTAGCGTTGGGGCCGGCACATGAAGATAGCGATCACACCGCCTATCGCGGTGCAGAGCCCGGCCGCCGTGGCCAGCAGGAGGGCGAAACCGACATCGACGTTCACTGTTCCATCCCGATTGCAGGGCTTGACTACGGCGCCATTGTAGTCCGTGATGCGCGAGTTGGGCAACTGGACAGTTTCGTCAATGCATAGAGGCAGGATGCCTGGCGGCAGGTGCTGAACGTCGATTTGAGAGAGAGAATACGGAGGGCCTTTGTCGTTGGCCTCGGGGTCTGGAACAAGGCCACTTCGGCTGTCATGTGTTGAACCGTTCATCAGCCGCTTTCTCGTGGTCGATCACGCGGTTTGACAGGTCCATTGCTCTAGCTGTGTCGCGACGTCACCCCTGGTGATTGTTCTTGTGGCAGTCATAGGAATGGGGAAAGGTTGTTCCGATCAACTTAACGTAATTCCTTTCCACCGGTTTCAATTCGAAAGGCACAAACACGTGTTGCGCACGCGCTCTCCCGAGCAGTCTTCGTTTGAGACCTAGCTTGAGTTTCTGTTCGTCTGGCCCAGGACATTCTCAGTGAGTGCGCTGCTCGGCACGCATTGCTGGACGGCAATTGTACCTAGAGCTTGACAGAATGGGCTTCCTGTCGCAAAATGATGACCCTAAGAGAGTATCCGAGCAGAGACTCGTTGTAGTCCTCTTGTAGCTGTGGTCGTCGCATCGAATCTGTCTTCGGTACGGGGTGCGTAAGCCAGTCAGTTTGGGGCTCGGTCTGTCGACGAGGGGGGACAGTGAAGCGACGCCTTCACCGAGTTGCATTTGATGACTAGGAGTCGCGCTGATGCGAATGGTCCCCGCTGCTACAAAGGGGCGCGGATGTATCCAATGCCTGAGACAACCGCGAAAGGCGTATTGTCGCCGTGCGGCCTGTGGTTAGGCGCCGCCACCGAGTACGTTGACTTGTGGTTGGAAAAGGAGACGGGACTGCCAAAGCGAATGATATCGGTTTCTTCGTTCCCGACCACAGGCTGTCTGGGTGCTTACTCTATACTGCTAACGATGGACTTTGACTACGATGCCGACATAAGGATAGTTGCTCCTACCGGCGTTCCTCAGTAACACTCGAAATAGACGGGAGCAATGCTCCTGTAGAGACCTGGCTGGCCCAGACGACGTACGCCGGCGGAGGTGTGTTCATCATGGCGAATAGGAAGGCAGGCGGGGCGCGCACACTGGCGATAGCCTTCGGGCTGGCGTGCCTCCTCGTGGTCGGGCTTTCCAGTGGATGTTGGCTCTCGGGCACTGGCGATTGGGAACTCCATCTGAGTGGAGCGGCGAGGGAGACAGGGGTGGTTGGGTACAAGATCGATGGCCAGTTGCTGACAGTGGATGTTGACTTGGGGGAAACCGCCCAAGAGGTAGGACCGCGCCTGGCAGCGCTCATGAGGGCTGAGGGACTCACAGTGGAGTGCGAGCGCTGCCACGAGGGAACATACTACTCCATCGTGAGAGGCACCGGAACACCTGATACGCGGACTGACGTCCAGGGGATAGTCACCGGACATGGCGGACCGCTCCAGGATGACCGTCTGGTGATCGAAGCTTGCGTCACTGCGTATTTCCGGGCCTTGAACGCCAGCAGTCCCGAGGGTGAGCACTTCGCCGTCGAAAGCATGGAGGAGCCGACGGTGGGGTGTTACGAAGCCACCATTTGCCTGCGGGTGATTCACACGGTCGACGGGGAAGAGGAGCGTTGGGACACCTGCCTGGACCTGACCCGACCGGTGCCCTGCAACTCCTGGAGGATAGCGGATGGCCTGACTGATGACTAGGAGTCGCGCTGATGCGAATGGTCCCCGCTGCTACAAAGGGGCGCGGATGTATCCAATGCCTGAGACAACCGCGAAAGGCGTATTGTCGCCGTGCGGCCTGTCGTTCGGCGCTGGCGTAGAGATGTCGCGCCCCTGTTCCAGCGAAGAAGCCCTGATTCTGGTGAGTAGACGATAAATGCCACCTATCGCGGTGCAGAGCCCGGCCGCCGTGGCCAGCAGGAGGGCAAAACCAACATCGACGTTCACTGTCCCATCCGGACCGTAGGGCTTGACTACGGCGCCATTGTAGTCGCAGACATGGCAGTCGGGCAACTGTAAGGGTGCTTCGAAGGCAAAGGCGCGAAACGGGGGGCGATTGGCGGCGCTGGTGGAACTCAGGCGGCAGGGAGAAATCACAAACGCCAGACTGGGCTTGACAGAGCAGGTGCATACAACGCAATATCGTGTCCAACCATTCACCTCGATTGGCTGCTCGCGACCCGTCGCTCCGTGGCTGGCAATGCATTCCAAACGCATGCACGTGAACCGCGAGCGGCTGTGGCAGGTGATGATCGTGGAGTCGAGGTGTTGCTGATGAAGGTTGTAGTAGTGTACGACTCACTCTATGGGAACACGGAGAACATCGCGAGGGCTATCGGGGATGCCATTGCCGGTGAGGCGAAGGTGGTCCGCGTGGGCGAGGTGAGCCTCTCGGAGCTGGAGTCTGTCGACCTTCTCGTGGTTGGTTCTCCGACCCAGGGAGGCAGGCCGACGCTGGCGACTCGGGACCTGCTCAACAAGGTATCGAAGTCTGCCGTCAAAGGTGTCAAGGTAGCTGCCTTCGATACGAGGGTACCGGCGAGATGGGCGGCAATCTTTGGCTATGCCGCGGGGAGAATCGCTAGGACTCTGAAACGGAAGGGCGGTACCCTGGTAGCCTCTCCCGAGGGCTTCTTCGTTGAAGGCACTAAGGGCCCGTTGAAAGAGGGGGAACTGGAGCGGGCCGCCGCTTGGGCGAGGGGCATCGCCAAGTAGGCTCGCCTCAACGAGTCATGGCGTAACGCCATTGCTGCAGCCGTTTCAGTGGAGCTGGGCATCAATAGGTAGAACCAGCGGAGAGTCTGTCTTGGCGTTCAGCCTGACCGCTTGGAAGCCTTCCTCTGCGAGACTGCCTGAACTCGAAAGACGACAATCCTCTTGACTAGGTCGAGAGGGACAGGCTTGTCTAGCGGAAACTGTATCGAGCCCTTTGCCCATTTGTATTGTGATATCTCTTTCTCAAACGCTTCAATTCCTGAAGGTGTGGGATAGAACCCAATGTGATTCTTGAATGCGGCAAAGTGCACGAGATTACCGTTTAGTTTGAATGTGGGTATTCCATAGCCAATTGCCTTTGTGGCTTCGGGTGCAGCCTGTCGTATGGTCTGCCTCGTCTTGTTGAGAAGTGCTTGAATGCCTGCGGGAAAGGTCCTGATATACTCATCGGTCGTTGTGTACTGTTCCTTCAACTTGATCACCGACTTTGAAGGCGGATTGTGGCGACACTGAGGCACGAAATAGCGCTGAACGTTGGAGGAGGCGCGGGCAATCGGGAATCAGTCTCTGCCTATTGGCAACCTAGGTCGGTTCTCCTGAAGCCAGTGGAGCTGGGGAGACTCGAACTCCCGACTTCCTCCGTGCAAAGGAGGCGCTCTCCCAGCTGAGCTACAGCCCCGTGGTGGGCGATAGAGGACTTGAACCTCTGGCCTTCTGCGTGTAAAGCAGACGCTCTAGCCAGCTGAGCTAATCGCCCGTGGCACGCTTGGCGGGGCTCGAACCCGCGACCTCAGCCTCCGCAGGGCTGCGCTCTATCCAAACTGAGCTACAAGCGCGTGATGGTGCCGAAGGGGAGATTTGAACTCCCACGCCCGCAAGGGGCACTACGCCCTGAACGTAGCGCGTCTGCCATTCCGCCACTTCGGCCCGTGGTGGGCGGTACTGGACTTGAACCAGTGACCTCTTGCGTGTGAAGCAAGCGCTCTAGCCACTGAGCTAACCGCCCCAAGGCGTGCCTATTTTAACCAAAAATCACACTTCTGTAAAGAGGCCGAATTGCCTCATAATAAATGTTACCGGGTGGGGTATCGTTGCCTCAAAAAAGGTGTTACCCAATGAGAGGCATGAGTAGAGCGAGCTTGACAGAGTATACCGAGGTGATGAAGGAGAGGT
>JAXHUA010000131.1:0-5176 GCA_034189695.1 Chloroflexota bacterium
GCGATGGCTGCCGCCATGCTCCGCCGTCCGGAGCGACAGTACGTGATAATCGTTTTTCCTCGGTCCAACTCGGCATGGCGGGCCTCCACTTGGTTCAGCGGAATCAGTGTAGCGCCGGGCAGGTGTCCCGAGCGGTACTCCTCAGGTTGTCGCACGTCGAGCAGGAGATAGCGGCCTTCTCTGTCGCCTTCCAGCGCCTGTCTCACCTCGCCAGGGGCGAGAACGGGCACTTCGTCTATGGCACACTGCACCTTCATGGGCATCCCTCCTCGGCTGTCAGGCAGTCCGCCTGGGTCGGCAAGCTTGTACGTGCCGACTGTGCTAGTCGTCCTGCAACGCTTTCAGCATCATATCGAGGACGATATCCTCTCTTCTGGCGTGGTCGTCGATGAGGTGACAGATGTGGTCGATTGAGCGTTGAATCCGCAATTCGTGCGTCAGCAGTTCTTCGCGCTCCAGTTGCTCAAGCTCCATCGCGGCTGCCGCCGCGTGAGCTTCATCGAGAGCCTCGATGATTCTCCGATGGTCCAGGATGAGGGCTCTCGCGAGCAGTTCCCCCAGGAGCGTGAACAGGAAAGCCTCTTCGGTAGCGAAGTGGTTGTTGAGACCATCGGCAACGAAGCGCAACGTTTGTTGCAGTCGCGTTCTTCTATCGGCTGAGGCTTCGGGTCGGCCCGGAATCCACTCGTTGCGTGCCTCCCGCAGGAGGCGCCCGGCCTCCTCATCGCTGATCGTGTCTCCAGCCAGTCTCACGTGTGCTCTCGTGACGTGATGCTCGCTGATGACACTACTGATAAGGGCGACGTTGTGCTCCATAGTCCACCCCTCCACTTGAACTGGCAGCCGCCACTCTGTTCGAATGGCTGCCTGGCTGTGCGGGAGATGCGGCCTTCTCCACATCCACGGGCCGCGTCTCACGATACAGGCTATCTCGCTGCAACCACACTTGGGACCATGTCTATGAAGCAACACCCCCTCTAAGAGCCGGGTGGCCCACACATGGACACCTGACTGGCCGAGTCATGCGCAATCCGCTATTCCTCTCGCAGCCCCCGTTCGAGTAGGGACAGAAGCGCTTCTTCCCTGGCTGCGTGGTCCGCGATGAGTTGCGAGAGGTTGTCGATCATCTGCTGCATCTGCGACTCCCGTGAGAGCAATTGCTCCCGTTCCAGCCCTTCGAGCTCTGCGGTGGCCACTACTGACATCGCTTCGTTCACTGCGTCCATTATCTGGCTGTGCTCTCGCGCCAGCCCTCGCATGAACACCTCACCCAGAAGCGGGGGCAGCAGGCTTTCCTCCAACTCGAAGTGGTTGGTCAGGCCCTCATCGAGGGACTTCAGCATCTGCCCCAGCGTCTTCTGCTTCTCCGCGACTATGTCACTCCGGCCGGGGATCCAGTCGCTGCGTGTTCTCCTCAGGCTGGCGAGGGCTTCTTCATCGCTGACTGATTCGCCCACCAGCTTCACGTGGTCCCTGATGGTGTCGTGTTCAGCCCTGATTCTGTCTATGACAGTCAGGCTGTCTTCCATACTCCACTCCCCTGGTGTCGGCTTGATGTTAGAGTTTTACCAGAATCCGGTGGCCGTCCAGCCTCACTTGACAGGTGTCGATCGGTCTCGATGGCCTCACAACCTTGCTGAGCGCCGATACCACACGGCTCGTCTTGAGCCAGCGGACCACGCTACCGTCCCGCAGGTCAAACTGCGAGCCGTGTCGTGGGCACGTGACGATGGTCCCTTTCAGCGTGCCGTTGGACAGGCGCCCTCCCATGTGGGGGGCAGCGGCTCGCGATGGCGAAGTACGAATCGCCTGCTCGGGCCAGCAGCAACTCAACCCCCTCAACTGCAATCTCCCTCATGCTGCCGTCGGCGATTTCGGCGGTGCTACCGACTTCAACCCATCTTCCCATCGGCGCGATCCCCTTGAGCCACGTTGCTCCCGCAGGGCGTATATTATCGTGGTCAACTTTCCTGTCAAGCCTCAGACCTCAACATCACGGCATCGTGTCGCCGCTGCACGGGTCCGCCTTCGAAGCGGTCGCGAGAAACGGAGTGTCGCTACGGGGAGTGCTGCGACGCCGCCGCGGCCAGTCGCCATCCTGGCGACATTGGCCAGGTCAATTGTCGGGAAGATGAGTCAGGCTTGTCGCGTGACAATGTTCGTGCCTGAGACGAGCAACCATCGGGAGCGGTGGTATTGGACAGGTCCACGAAGCTCGGCTCAAACTGAGAGTAGTAGGATAGTGCTGCGGTCGCTGGATGTCAATCCATGGTGGCTGGTCGGCCGCCCGGCCTGCTGGGTGTTCCTGGCGAGGCTTGACCTGGCCTTGTGGTGAGCCTGCGGGCCCTGGCAGTGACACTATCCAGCGGGCAGGCGTTGAGCCGCTGGCAGGGACGCGGGTTCAGGCCGGTGGAATACCCAGGCCTGCCTACAGCAGTTTCGCACTGGCGTTGCCGCGGTCCAGCGGCAGGACTATTGTGACCGTGGTTCCCAGGCCGGGCCTGGAGTCGAGCTGGAAATGGCCGCCGAAGTCCGTCAGCCTCTCCCGTATGCTGAAGAGGCCGAAGCCGCTGGTTCGCCTTTCCATCTCAGTGGGGTAGAATCCTTCGCCGTCGTCCTGGACGCGGAGGCACAGCATGCCGTCGTTGCCCGAAAGGGACAGCCTGGCGATACTTGCATTGGCATGCTTGACCACATTCATCATGAGTTCACGAGCTGCCCAGAAGAGGAAGCCGCGCGCGTCGTCTCCCAGCGGCTTCGTCTGTCCGTCATGCTCGAAATGGCAGGCGATTGAGTGATTCCTCTCAACCTGCTCGGCCAACCACTCGAGCGCCGCCTCGAGCCCCAGCTCGTAGAGCACAGGTGGGCTGAGAGCATACGTCACGGAACGGGTGTCCTCCATTGCCTGGTCGACCATCTCACGTATTGTCTGGATTCTATCAACCAGCGTGGCTGAGGTATCCACCCTTCGCAACTCACCCAGTTTCATCTTGATGACAGCCAGGGATTGGGCGACCTGGTCGTGAACTGCGGACGCGATGCGCCGTCGCTCCCGCTCCTCGGCGACGGACAACTGAGAGGTCAGCGCCCTGAGCCGCTCCTGGAAGCGGAGATTGTCCAGGGCAACGCCCGCCTGGTTTCTGAAGGCATCAAGCGTTCTGAGGTCTTCGTGCAGATAGAAACCGTCTCTCTTTGGCCCCAGCATAAGGAAGCCGATCATTCCCTCGGCGCCGTAGAGCGCGAGGGCGACGGTGGCGTCCGCCATGTCGAGGGGTGTGGTGTCGACCGCTGTGGACGTGAGAGTTGTGTGCAGTTCCTGCATCTGCAAGGGGCCAAGGACGCCTTTTGAACGCTTCAACCTCATCACGATCGGGTGTCTATTGCGTAAGACGGCATTAGTTCGTCGTACCCCATCAGTGCCGACGGAGACGTCAAGCGCATACGTGTCGCTGCCGCGCTGGGCAAGCCAGAGCGAGGCTTTCTCTACTCGGAGACTCTCAGTAAGCAGAAGCAGCATTCTCTCCTTGAGAACCTTCGGCTGCTTGGGCTGCGTGAGAAGACGGCCGGCGTCTTCCGTCAGTTGAGCAGGGTCATAGTGGATGTGCAGGATTCTGGCTCGTAGGGTCCGGTTGAGGGCGTCACCGAAACGGTAGTACACCCAGGAGATAGTGATCGCGGCAGCGGCTCCGCACGCCGCCAGCAGTACCCGGTTCGTCGACTGGGGAACGAAGGCAAGCAGCAGTATGATGCCGAGATAGGCGAGCAGAGCGCTGAGGAACGCAAGCGTATTGGTGGCCTTCTCCCGTGTGAGCACAACCATGCCCAGTAGCCTGTGCCGCAGGATGGCATAGGACAGCAGACCCGCGCTGGTGAGCTGGAACAACGTGTCCACCGGATAGCCGCTGAAAGGTGGGATTGTGTTCATCAGGACGCCGACGACGAGCATTGTGCTTGCGGCGAGGGTGTACTTGATGCGGCGTCTCTCCAGTTGGTCTCTTTCATGCTTCAGAGAGACGGCAAGTAGCGTCATCGCCAGTGCACCGGCGACGGCCATGAAGAGGAACACCAGGCTGGCAACAGGACCGAAGTGGATGTGGACCACGCCGTCCGCGAGGTACTGCACGTCCAGTATGCCACGGCGGCTTGCGAAGGCTAAGCCCACTACGATCGGGGCCAGCGAGTATGTCCCGACCACGATGGCTCTGGTCCGCCCTTTCCTGTAGGGGAAGACCGCAGCGAAATGGAGCATCGTGGCATAGATGAACGAACCGGCTGCCGCCAGTCCCCACATGGATGCTTCGGGATTGTGCAGGAGATTCGTATGGAGGGTAAACGAAAAGAATGCCGCCAGGCAGTTCGCAGCGAGGAAGGCACAGAGCACCCTTCTCGGTCCGGGCGTTATGCCCGAGCGCTGCAGCACATAGATCAGGGCACCGTAGGCCAGGAAAGCGACGAGGGGGATGCCGGCGTGAACGGCTATCAAACAGCGCCCTCCCGTGTCTGTTGAGCGATCTCCAGGATTCTATTGACGGCTTCCTCCGGCGGCTGCATGTGCAGCTCCTTCATGTGGCCCGGGTCAGAGCCGGCGAGCCGGCGAGCTGGCGCTCGAGGTCGTACTTCGCCAGCGTGTCCGGCGGCAGGAAGGTGAGAATCAATGGCTTCATGCCAAGCTGTATCTCCAGGTCGGCGTATGAAACGTCATACTTCTTCAGGCTGTCGTGGAGCCGTGACTCCACCTCGTCTCGCGTGTCGCTGCCTGCATCTGTTGCGATATATACGTGGAGCAGCGACCGGCTGTCCACGGTCTCCTTGCGGGCGATCCAGCCCTTGTAGGGAACCTGCGCGTCTTCCAGTCCGAGCCAGAGTGTCTTCTCATCGAGACGGGTGAAACCCCCTATATCTATCAGTTTATCAGCCCTGCTCCAGAAGACAAGTTGCGGCAGCCACACATCGGCCTCCTTATCTTCCATGGCAACGAACCTGACCATGTCCCCCGGCCGGTAGCGCACCATAACGCCGCCGTTGAAGCTGGAGAAAATGAGCTCGTACCTCTTTCCTGGCGACACCCCGTCCAGCAGGACGGTGCTCGGCATGTAGCTCGGGTCTTGCTGGCTCTTGGCCCACTCGTCTTCCGGAATGAATTCGAGCAGGCCGACATGGGGCATTGGCGTCATCG
>JAXHUA010000132.1:0-9773 GCA_034189695.1 Chloroflexota bacterium
TGTGCACTCCCTCCCCTGGGGGAAGGAGTTGGAGGAGAGGGGAAGCACCCCAGCAACCGAGGAGTCCCTCCCCAGGAAGTCCGTGAACAACATGAGGTTCTTTGTCGTGCTTAGAATGACATAAGAGAGGACCTGTCGTTACTCATTCACGTCAACGAACAGGTGCAGCGTTTGGTACAGTTCGCTCTCACCACCTTTGTAGAGCAGGAACTCCACCTTCTGAGACTCGCCACTGTGTCGAGGAACGAAACTCACTTCCTCTTCCCATGTGTCCCCGTCGCCGAGCACAATCGGCCTGACTTCGCCATCTCTGATGCCTTCCGTCGTCACCTCTAAGCTGTAGCTCGTCTCCTCGCCTTCGTGGTTCACCACTCCCACGAGCACTCTCCCCTCATCCCCAAGCACAAGCTGGAGAGGGTAGTCCTCCGCCTGCCCTCCAGGGCCCAGAACGTAGAACTCGGTGAACTGTTCACCCGCCGGCGGGGCGGCAAACATGTAGCCAATCGCCCCAATGGCTGCTACTACAGATAGCACAAGCACAATGGACAGTACTCTGTCTCGAGCGCTCAGGCCTGCCCAACTGGGCATCCTTACGCGCAAAGCGGCGACAAACCGCTCGTCAGTTCGCAGGCGGCGCCGGCGAACGATGGCTATGACCGAGGCTATCACCACGAAGCCACTCAGTGACAGGAGTATGGGATACAGGGCGATGCCCCACGGAGTGAAGTTGAGAATCAGCCCGATGAAGACGGTCAGGGCTATGCTCAGGCCGAAGCTCAGCGCAAGCCTTTCAAGCCCGCTGATGCCCCTCGCCTTTGGGAACAAGGCTGCTAGAAGCGCGTAGCCGGGGAAGAGAAGCACGAAAGGAAGCCCGAAGATCACGCGCAGAGGATACGGCCCGGAGAGGGCCACAACGACAAGCAGCACTATAGTGATGATGCCGATAGCCAGAAGGTCAGTGTTGTCTCGTACTTGCTTGCCCATGACACTCGCATACAGTATAATCAGGCGGAGCGTGCAAGGCAATTGCGACGTCTGTCCGCGGGATGGGCATGAGGCGGATCGAGCAGGCGCAGGGCCCCGTTCCCGGCCAGTCTATGGGTGCAGAGATGCCAGCGGACCCAGTGGACCCTCCGACGCCCCCGACTGCCGCCGGCGAGGCGACCGAAGGAATGACGTGCGACACCTAGCCAGTAGCTCTCTCACAACGCGAATCAGGTCCCTCCTCAACAACCCCCTGTACCGGAACTCCATCCACCTGATGGCCAACACGGTGATCACGTCCGGCCTGGGCTTCTTCTTCTGGCTCATCGTCGCCAGGTTCTACACCGAGTCTGAGGTAGGCCTGGGGTCCGCTCTCATATCGGCGATGTCGCTTCTGGCCCTCCTCAGCAGGCTCGGCCTCGACACGACTCTTGTCCGCTTCCTCCCCAACGCACGGAATCCTGTTGCCCTCATCAACTCCTCTTTCGTCCTGGGCTCCCTTGCCGCCGTGGTCGCCACCGGCATCTTCTTTCTCGGCCTAAATGTGTGGTCGCCGGCCTTCCATTTCATCAGAGAGAACTCCATCTTCGTCGCCGCCTTCTTCGTCTTCACAGTCCTGTGGACCCTGTCGTGGCTGGTCGACTTCGTCTTCGTCGCCAGGAGGAGGGCCGATTTCGTCGTGTTTAAGAACACGATCTTCGCCCTGGTCAAGGTCCCTCTGCCCATCGTCCTCGTTCTGTACTTCCATGCATTCGGCATCGTTGCATCGTGGGGTCTTGCTATAGGCATTGCCCTCGCTATCGCCATACCGTTCCTGATCCCCCGGGTCCAGCCCGGCTATCGGCTCTCCCCGAGAATCGACCTCAGCATAGTGAAGACCATCTGGCGGTACTCCACCGGCAACTACTTCGCCAACCTCCTCGGCGCCGCGCCAGGATTCATCCTGCCCATCATGATCGTCAATCTCCTCGGCGCCAAACAGAACGCCTACTTCTACGTCGCCTGGATGATCGCCAGCCTTCTGTTCACCATCCCGACGGCAGTGTCGCAATCGTTGCTCGCCGAAGGCTCCCACTTCGAGGAACAGCTCAGGACGAACGTGAAACGGTCGTACCGGTTTGTCTTCCTGCTGCTCATCCCGGCCATCGTCGTCCTGTTGCTGATCGCCAAGTGGCTGCTGCTCCTTTTCGGGGTCGGCTACTCGGAGAACGCCGCGACGCTGTTGCGCCTTCTCGTACTGTCGGGCGTCTTCGTCGGCGTCAACAGCGTCTACTACAGCATCCTGCGTGTGGAACGAAGAATCCGCGAGCTGGTGGCCCTCACCGCATTCACCGCCATCTCCGTGCTGTTTGGGGGTTACGTTTTGATGCCGACAACTGGCATAATTGGGATAGGATATGTTTGGCTAGCTGTTCAGGCCTTTGTAGCCCTATACATCATTGTATCGCTGACATTCACGCTGCGCAGATAGGAGACATCGGACTGAGTGCTTCCTGCTTTTCAGGGTGAAACCACGCCCCAAGAAAAACGCCTGAGCAAGGGACACGTGTTGTTCTGTTCGCAGTGAGAAAGAAGCTGACCTGGAGAAGCAAATTCGGACTGAGACCGTGGCGCGCTCGGGTGGTCATTGCGGCGGGAAAGGATAGAAGTTGGCCGTGCGAGATGCTGTGAGAACGGGATCGTAGCCGCAGTAGGTTGGCTAGAAGGAAGCCTAATGCTGAAGGAAGCGGGGGGACCAACTGTCATGCTGACGAATACCTTGAAGAGAAAGATGCAGAAACGGCAAACGACCATAGGCAGTTGGATCACGCTCGGGCACACGTCCATTGCCGAGATCATGGCTCGGGCAGGGTTCGAGTGGCTGGTCGTGGACATGGAGCACAGCGCAATAACACTCGACATCGCCCAGCAGTTGATCCTTGCCATCGAAGCGTGCGGCGCTACCCCCCTGGTCAGGGTTGAGGAGAACAACGCCAGCCTGATAAAGAGAGTGATGGACGCTGGTGCATACGGTGTAATCGTTCCCATGGTCAACTCCAAACGCGAGGCTGAAGCTGCCGTTGCGGCGGTGAAGTATCCGCCCGTTGGCAAACGCGGTGTGGGGCTTGCTAGGGCACAGGGCTATGGTGACAAGTTCGACGAGTATGCGGCTGCTGTGAATGATGAGTCTGTGGTAGTAGTCCAGATAGAGCATATAGATGCCGTCAACAACCTCGAATCAATCCTTTCCGTTGAGGGAGTGGATGGATGCATAGTAGGTCCCTATGACCTGTCAGGTTCGCTGGGGGTCCCGGGTTGTTTCGAACACCCGGATGTACTGGCTGCACTTGACAAGGTCGAGCGAACGTGCAGCAGGCAAGACGTCGCCTTGGGATTCCACATAATCCAACCAGACCACACCCTCGTCATTGAGAGGGTATCCAAGGGCTACACCTTCGTAGCTCTCAGTCTGGACATACTGTTCTTGGGCAATAGCTGCCGAGAGGAGATGAGTCAACTTAGGGGGAGGCTAACGTGATAGATGAATCGAGGATCAATCCCAATCTCGAGCAACTGCGTCTCCACTTCGATAGTGCCCTAGGCAAGTACTTCCGCAGCGGGGCGCCCATACCACAGTATTTCGAGGCGACAGGCTGCTACAACTGCGGTCATCATGAGGTGAGCACGTCATTCACCATAAACCGATTCACACATGTGAGATGCGACAATTGCGGCATGGTGTACGTGAACCCCCGTCTGAAGGACTCGATAGCCCACAATCTGTACAGCGAGGATACCTATGCAGACTTCTTCAGGATAAAGCTCATCCCGTCCATTGAGTATCGAAGGAATGTGCTAGCCGTGAACAAGTTCAGCCAGATCGCCAAGTACT
This sequence comes from Chloroflexota bacterium, assembly GCA_034189695.1. Taxonomy (GTDB): domain Bacteria; phylum Chloroflexota; class Dehalococcoidia; order E44-bin15; family E44-bin15; genus JAXHUA01. The sequence goes on from JAXHUA010000132.1 coordinate 3,857, forward strand.
TTGAGCAACCTGGCAAGGTACTGGATGTTGGGAGCGGTCTCGGCGAGGTGTTGAGTGTTTTTCAAGAGAAGGGTTGGGACTGCACAGGAATAGAGCTCAATGAGTTTGCTGCAGAGTACGCCCGTACGACATTCGGGCTCAATATCGTAAACAGAACTGTCTACGATTTCGACTCGCGCGACAAATACGATGTCATAATGCTATGGGGCGTTTTGGAGCATCTCTATGAGCCACTTCAGATCCTGGCTAAAGTACATGACCTGTTGCACGACAACGGTATACTCGTGCTCGAAGTCCCTTCCGCTGACTCCGTGCTGGTAAGGTACTGTGAGATTTCATCGAGAGAAGTAGACAGGATTATCGAAGGAGACCGTCATCTCATGCTCTTCTCAGTCAAGAGCTTCATTGAAATGCCAGGGAAAGCAGGCTTCCACCCCATCGAAATCCGGTCTAATGGATTAGGCATTAGCACACTGAATCGCTTAGAACTCAACAACGAACTGAACCTCGGTCAAGTCAACGGGCTACAGGCATTGCTGGATCGTTCTTTGCAGGGTGACCTACTTAGAGGCTTCTTCAGGAGGGAAAGCAGCTAGGTGAGAGTGATTGGCATAGTTCCAGCTAGAATGGGTTCGTCGCGTTTCCCAGGGAAACCACTGGCCAGGATACTGGGAATCCCCATGGTGGGGCATGTCTATTTCAGAAGCAAGCTGAGCACAACCCTCGACGAGGTATATGTAGCCACATGTGACGAAGAGATCCTCGAATACGTGGCATCCATCGGCGGGAAAGCTATCATGACCTCAGACTCCCATGAGCGGTGCACCGACAGGATTGCTGAAGCACTTGAGAAGATAGAAGCGACGGTCGGCAGCCAGGCGAACATAGTCGTCAACATTCAGGGCGATGAGCCTATGCTTTTCCCCGAGATGATCGACGAGGCGGTCGCTCCGCTGTTGAGGGATGAGTCAATAGAAACGTCCAATCTCATGGCTGCCATAAGCACTCGTGAGGAACAGGAAGACCCAAACGAAGTGAAAGTGGTGGTCGACAGGGATGATTTCGCCCTCTATTTCTCCAGGGAGCCCATTCCTTCCACCAAGAAGGGGGCGGTTGGAGTACCCATGCTGAAACAGGTGTGCATTATTCCCTTCAGACGAGACTTCTTGTTGACATTCAATCGGCTTGAGCCCACCCCACTGGAGAAGGTCGAGTCGGTGGATATGCTGAGAGCCATCGAGCATGGGTATAAGGTCAAGATGGTCCTTACCAGGTTTGAAACACATAGCGTGGATACGCCTGAGGACTTGCGCTTCGTCGAGGAATGCATGAGGAACGATCCCCTGGTCAAGAAGTACTCCGCGACGAAGGGAACTGCATAGCGTTGAAGGAAGAGGAAATCCGCAAGCGCTCCGCTTTCAACCGCTATCTGGAAGTAGTGGCCGAGGACCTGCAGACAATGCTTGTGGACAGGAGCGCCTTCGTCCAAGTCGGCTGTCCTGCCTGTGGCGGCAGCGATTGCCGGCGTCAGTTCGACAAGGTGGGATTCACCTATGTGCTATGCCCGCATTGCGGCACCCTGTTCGTGAATCCCCGGCCGTCGGCCCAGGTGCTCATAGACTTCTACACCGCGTCTCCCTCCGCCAGCTTCTGGGTTCACGACTTCTTCGAGCCCGTGGCGGAGGCTCGAAGAGAGAGGATCTTCCGGCCCAGGGCGGAGTACGTTGGAGGCACCTTCCCCGCGATGGCAAAGGGGACAATCGGAGATACAGGAGCTGGGTTCGGCCTGTTTCTGGAAGAGCTGGCGAAGTTGTGGCCTTCCGCCAGGTTGGTGGCTATTGAACCATCTCCCGAGATGGCCGACATCTGCAGCGAGAAGGGCCTGGAAGTCATCCCTTGTGCAGTAGAAGATGTGCAGGGTTGGGACAGTCGATTCGACTTGCTGACTTCTTTCGAACTCCTTGAGCATCTTCAGAGCGCCGGTGAGTTCGTGAACAGAATATGGCACCTGTTGCGCCCTGGAGGCTATCTCTATCTCACCACGCTGAACGGCGAGGGATTCGACATCCAAGTGTTGTGGGAGCAGTCCAAGAGCGTGGCCCCACCACACCACCTGAACTTCTTCAATCCGCGGTCGCTCCCGATGTTGCTGGAATCCAATGGCTTCGCTATACATAGTCTCGACACTCCAGGCCAGCTCGATTGGGACATCGTGGAAGGGATGTACCGAGAGGAGGGAGTGAACCCAGGGCGCTTCTGGGAACTGATAGCGGAGAGGGCCGAGTCGACAATCAAGGAGAGTCTCCAGGCCTGGATTTCACAGAATGGGTTCAGCTCGCATATGAGGGTAGTGGCGAGGAAAAAGACATGATACATCGTCCTAGGGTTCTGGTTTCCACCTCTTCCTTTGCCAATCTGGATGACAAGCCGTTGAGGCTGCTGCAAGATGCCGGGCTGGAAGTACAGCTCAACCCTTATGGCCGCAAACTCACCCCTGACGAGTGCACAACCCTCTTCAGGGATATGGACGGTCTGGTTGCTGGCACTGAAGCTCTAACGGCGGAGGTATTGAAGTCAGCCGGGAGGTTGAAGGTCATATCACGTTGCGGTGTGGGGACAGACAACATCGATATGGAAGTTGCCAGAGAACTCGGTATCCAGGTCTTCACCACAGGTGACGCTCATACTCAGGCAGTAGCCGAGCTTACTCTCGGTCTCATGCTGGACCTTCGACGCCTCGTTTCGATGCAAGACCGCCTTGTCAGGTCCGGTGTGTGGAAGAAGAGTATGGGCGGCCTGCTGCACGGAAAGACGCTAGGGATAGTGGGACTGGGAAGAGTAGGTAAAAGAGTAGTAGAATTGACCATGCCCTTTGACTTAAGATACGTGGCCTGGGATGTCTCACCGGACCAGCAGTTCGCCGAGAACTGGGGAGTTGCGTATGTGGATCTGGACGAGCTGCTGATGGAATCAGACATAGTAACCATCCACCTTCCCTACGCCTCCGAGTTGAAAGGGCTCATCGCTGAAAGAGAGCTGGGTCTAATGAAGAAAGATGCTCTTCTGGTCAATACTGCCCGAGGAGCACTGGTGGACGAAGTCGCACTGCATTCTGCATTGGAAGAAGGGGCAATCTCTGGGGCCGCCCTCGATGTCTTCGACCAAGAGCCTTACACCGGTCGCCTGAGAGAGTTGGACAATATTGTTCTCACGCCACACATTGGGTCGTATGCTAGAGAGACGCGCTTGGAGATGGAGATTCAGGCAGCCAAGAACCTGCTGCAGGGATTGAGAGATAGGCATGATTGAGGCCGTGGTTTTCGACTTCGACGGCATCATAGTTGAATCCGCTGAGATCAAGACAAGGGCTTTCGAGTTACTCTTCGCTGACTATCCTGACAAGATGGGAGAGGTCGTCGCCTACCACCAGAAGAACGCCGGCATTTCCCGCTACGTCAAGTTCCGGTATTTCTACGAGACCATCCTGGGGCAAGAGCTCTCGCCCCAGAAGGAGGCTGAACTGGGAGAGAGGTTCTCTCAGATTGTCCTTGAGCAGGTGCTGAAGGCTCCATACGTGCCTGGAGCCATTGAGTTCCTCAATCGGAACAAGGACCGCTACTCTCTCTTCCTTGTGTCAGGCACTCCTGAGAAGGAGCTCTCGGATATTGTCGCTCATCGTCAATTGCGGCAGCCCTTTCGAGAGATACACGGGGCTCCGAAGCAGAAGGCGGAGATCATAGAGGACATTATGCGCAGGCATTACCTTCAGAGAAGAGGAACGGTCTTCGTTGGTGACGCTGAGAGCGACCGGGATGCGGCTGAAAAGAGTGGGGTCCTTTTCGTTGCCCGCATCACTCCAGGGAATAGTCAACTGGAAGACAGCAGGTGGAGAGTCAATGACCTGACCACTCTCGATGCCCTTTTGGAGGAAATGAGCTATGAGGGAGGTAACTGATAGCACATGAAAGCTATAGTATTTGGCGGTTCGGGTTTCATAGGCAGCCACGTTGCCGATTGTCTTACAGAAGCCGGCTACCAGGTGGCCATATTCGACCTGGAGCCATCGCCTTATCTGCTGCCTGGCCAAGAGATGATCCTCGGCAACATCCTGGATGAGGCGGCTGTCCTCGATGCGGTGAATGGCTGCGACTATGTATACCATCTTGCCGGCATCGCCGATTTGGACGATGCGACCACCAAGCCGCTGGATACAGTACAGCAGAACGTAATGGGCACTACTGTCATTCTGGAAGCAGCCTGGAGGAGTAGGGTGAAGCGGTTTGTCTATGCCAGCACAATATATGTCTATAGTGATAAGGGTGGCTTCTATCGATGCAGCAAACAGGCGGCTGAACTCTACATCGAAGAGTACAACAAGAGATTCGGACTTGACTACACCGTGGTCCGCTACGGCACAATCTATGGACCTCGTGCCGATAGCAGAAACAGCGTCTACCGGTATCTGAAGCAGGCTATCGAATCGGGGAGCATTATCTGCCCCGGTTCCGGCGATGAGATGCGGGAGTACATCCACGTCAAAGACGTAGCTCGCTTGAGTGTGGATATCCTCGCTGATGAGTACCGCAACCAGTATGTCATTATGAGCGGCCATCAGGCCATACGTTTCAAGGACCTGCTCTACATGATTAGAGAGATCCTGGCCAATCAGGTAGAGATAGAGTTCAAAGGCGGCGAACTTGACGCTGCGCACTACAACATCACCCCATACTCCTTTGTTCCCAGAATAGGCCACAAGCTAGTGACGCATTACTATGTAGATATGGGGCAGGGACTGCTGGAGTGTATCAGTGAGATCTATGGTCGAGAACTGGCCAACAGACAGCAAGAAGGGGGCGTGTGAGAAATAGCAGACTATGCTATTTCAAGCATCCCATGGCTGTTCTCGGAAACGGCAGCCGATGTGCAAATAGGCAGCGAAGCGAGTTGTGAAGATTGGGAAGGCGGTGACTGGTCGAGTACTAGGAGTCAAGCTGGAGAGGTGAGCGGATTCTTGTGCTTCACCCACGGCTCATCCTGGTACTACCTCTTCAAGAACACATCAAACGCCGGATTGGAGTATACCCTATTATGGCTGCTGCTATTTGAGAGTATGCCCAGGTATTCGGTCACAGCATTGTCCTCGAAGGACAGGTCTCGCGCCATAGCTGCGTAGTAGTAGTCCGTACGCCGGAATACGGCTATGTCGGCTTCGATGTCTGCAACAACTTCCGGCCACGGCAACCCTATGGAGGCGAAGTTCGGCCGGGCGTAGGTAGCTTCCGGGAAGTATGCAAGCTGACCCACTCCCGCCATAGCCAGGGTCTTCTCGTCCAGAGCGACATTCTCCGCCAGGAACCTTACCCCCTCCTCTTCCGATACAGGGATACTTAACGAGGCCTCGGACTTGTATGCCATTGCGGGAAAGGACAAGGTCAAGAAGACCACCAGGATCAGAATAAGCACATTGGACAGTACTTTGCCTTTCCGGGAGGTGAAAGCCTCTACTAGCAGTGAGCCAATGAGGCACGAGGAAAGGAGGACGAGAAACGTCAAGCCTCGTTCAGTCAAGCCGCCGATTCCATGTCCCCTCTCAGTCAGCAACACCGTGAGCAGGAAGACCGCCGCAAGGCTAAGGCCAACGAATACCTGGCTTCGGGTCAAGCCGCCCAGTCCTGACACCCACTTCCTTATGCTGCGTTCCTGCAAAAAGGTTCTGACTAGCTTGTGGAGAAGCAATGTCATGGCTATGAACCCATACAGCAAGTAGATCGCCCTCATCACATTGTAGATGCCGCTGTAGATGAAGGCTGTACCGAACAAGGAGTGGGAATAACGCAAACAACAGAGGTAGCCAAAGTGGGGCCGTGGGGGGAAGTCATTGGAGCAGAAGTGACCCGCCACTACTTGTCCGGTACAG
>JAXHUA010000133.1:0-12147 GCA_034189695.1 Chloroflexota bacterium
AGCACAAGAGCAGGCAAGGGGCCAAAGTGCGCAAGGTGTACGACGAGGCCACGACCCCCTACCACGGCGTGCTGAACGCCGAATCCAAGCAAGCTCTGGAGAAGCTGTACCGTTCCCTGAACCCGGCAAGGCTTCATGAACAGGTCAAGCGTCAACTGGAAACACTATGGGCCATGGCTGAGCATGCCCAAGGAAAGGAGGCTTCGGTAACCTCATTTATGAGGCAACCAACCACCGTTCGGTAACACTTCCTATTGACGCAACACGTCTCGCCGGCGCCGGCACGTCCACCATCACCCCTTCGACAAGCTCAGGGCAGGCCTATCCCTCTCCCCTCAAGAGAGAGGGATCACGACCCCACACCCGGCCCCTGGATTGCTTCGTCGCTCTCGCTCCTCGCAATGACAGGTCGAGGCGCGACCGCACGTCATTGCGAGCGCAGCCACAGGCGGAGCGAAGCAATCCCGGCGGGGGGCGCAGCCTAGCCAACCTCGATGGTGGAGCCGTCCCCGGTCTTGGTCACTTCGATGCGGGTAGGAAAGGCGTCTTTCAACTCCTCGATGTGGGTGACCACCAGTATCTTGTCGAAGTCGTCCTGGATCGAGTTGATGGCCTCGACGAGCTTCTCCCTGCCGCTCGCGTCCTGGGTGCCAAACCCTTCGTCGATAATCAGGGTGGACAGCGGGGCGCCGGCGCGCCTGGCCAGCAGTCTGGAGAGGGCGATGCGCAGGGCGAAATCGATGCGGAAGGCCTCGCCCCCGCTGTACAGCTCGTAGCGTCGCATTCCAAGCTCGTCGGAGATACTGATGTCCAGCGTCTCGATGGCTTCGTCCCGCCGCGACTTGTACGCCCGCTGGCTCTCCATCTTGACGTGCATGCGATTGTCGGTCATTCGGGCCAGCAGCCTGTTGGCCTCCTCCTCAATCTCGGGAAGCGCCGTCTCTATGATGAGCGCCTGGATGCCCCTCTTGCCGAAGGCGGTGGCCAGGTCCTCGTAGACCTCCCTGTCCCTGAGAATACGCTCCAGCTCGGCGCGCTTGTCCTGCCTGCTCCGCTCCAGAGTGACGCAGCGCTGGACCTTCTCCTGCACCCGGCCCAGCGTGCTGCTGGCGGCGGCATGCCGCGACGCTATGTCCTCCTGCGCCCGCCGCGCCTCTGCCAGGCGGCTCTCGACCTCAGCCAGCCCAGCCAGCTCAGACTCGAGTGACGCTCGCCGTATCGAGTCTTCGTCGAGAGCGGCCTGCCAGCGTTCCAGGGCCTCTTCACCCTGCTTCAATGCCTCTCGCTCTCCGGGGAGCGAGTCCTCAGCCTCTCCGCGTTCCCTGTCGAGGCTATCCTTCTTCCGGTCGCACTCGGCCCGGCCTTCCCTCTCGACCCTCTCGAGCTGGGCCACTTCCCGCTGGAGAGCAGCCAGCTTCTTCTCGAGCGACCGTGCCTCGGCTTCGTTGGCCTTGTAGGCCTCACGTTTCTCTTCGATCTGGGACTGGTAGCTGGCCAGTATCCTGTGGCGCCCGTCAACCCCCAGCTCGGTGCCGCACAGCGGGCACCTGGCCTCCTCCTGCGCCAGCATGTCGATCTTCTCCTTCAGTTCCTTGCCTTCACCCTCCAGGCCGGCACTGGTGGTCTGGAGGAAGTGAAGGCGGTTCGATGTGTGCTGCAACAGGTCCCGCTTCCCCGCCAGGTCCTCCCCGGTCTTGACGAGTTCAGCGAGACGGGTCTCAATCCTGCCGACCTCGCCATCGTAGGCGGCAAGCAATTTCTCATGCCGTTCCACACGCTGACGGCGGTCCTTCACCTGGGCCTCGAACGAAGCCACCGCTTCGCGGGCCTGCCGTATGCGCCGGTCGGCGTCGTCGCGCTGCTGCCGCCCGGCGTCGAGTTCGCTTTTTCGCGCCACAAGCACGTGCACTCTGTCCTCGGCGCCTTTTCTCTCCCTGTCAAGCTCGTCAAGCACATCGCGTATCTCACGGAGCTGGCCCTGGTACTCGTCCCGATGTAGCAGCTCGTCGTCGATAGCCTTCACCTCGCTGGCCAGCACCATCTCGCGGTCCTGACTGACGCGGGCGCGCTTCCTGGCCAGGTCCTCGAGGTCGTCGTAGCGCGACAGGTCGAGCACGCTCGCCAGCACCTCCTTGCGCTGCGACGGCGGCTTCTTGGTGAACTCGTCGGCATGCCCCTGGAGCAGGTAAGCGCTGTTCGTGAAGGTGTCGTAGTCCATGCGCAGGATCTCGACAATCCTCTGCTCCGTCTCGCGGATGGAGTTGCCGGCGATCGATCTGAACCCGCCGTCGCCGCCTATCTGGAAGTCCAGCAGCGGCTGGCCGGCCCGCTTGGGCCGCGGCCTGGTCCTCTTGCGTATGACGCGATAGTGCTCGCCCCCCAGCGCGAACTCGAACTCCACCGACATGTCCGCCTTTCCCAGGTGGACCAGCTCGTCGTCGCTCTTGGCACGGGCCTTGCCCCACAACGCCCAGGTCATGGCATCGAGGAGCGCCGACTTGCCGTTGCCGTTGTCGCCACACAGGCAGGCCACGTGAAAGCTCCGGAAATCAAGAGGGGGGACATCGTCCCCGTAGCACATGAAGTTGGTGACGCACAGCCTTATCGGGATCAACAGGTGCCTCCAGCCGGGGAGACCGGGGTTGCCTCATTGTGGCATCTGACGGGGGGGCCGGTCAACAGGACGGACACCCCACACCCAGGCGGGTGCCGCGGGGTTTCCGACCGCCAGGCAGCACACCTCCCCACGCCTTTCGTGCCGCTGCCAGCGTAGAAAGAGAGGGCCGGACGCTCCGTCAAATCGCTTCATTCGTGCTCAAGCCAATCCCGCCTGTCCGGCCCTCACATTGCGAGCCGCAGCTCCAGTCAGTTCCCGGCGCTCAGCGCAGAGAACCGGCTAGTCGTAGTTCTCGCGCTCGAAGATGGTGCACATCCCCTGTCCACCACCGACGCACAGAGTGGCCAGGCCCCATTGCAGGTCGCGACGGACCATCTCGTGGGCAATCACCGCCGCCTGCCGCGAACCGGTCATGCCGAGAGGATGGCCGATTGCGACGGCCCCTCCCTTGGGGTTCAGCTTCTCCGGGTTGACCCCCAGCTCGCGGATGCTGTAGACCACCTGGCAGGCGAAGGCCTCGTTGATCTCGATGATATCGAAGTCGTCGATGGACATGCCTGTTCTCTTCAGCATCTTCTGAGTCGACGGGACCGGACCGATCCCCATGACCGTGGGGTCAACGCCTATTGACACCGCGTGCCTGAAGGTGCACATCGGCTTGTAGCCCAGCTCCTTCGCCTTCTCCTTGGACATGATGAGCACAGCTCCCGCGCCATCGCTCCTGGGACAGGAGTTGCCCGCCGTCACCAGGCCGTCCTCACTGTAGGCCGGAGCAAGGGACGCAATCTTCTCCAGGGTCGTACCCCGCCTGGGGCACTGGTCGGTATCGACCACCTCGGTGGAGCCGTCCTCGTAGTTGATGGTGATCGGCACAATCTCATCCTTGAAGAACCCGGCGTCCTGCGCCGCGATGGCCTTCTCGTGGCTGGTCAGAGCGAACGCGTCCGAGTCCTCACGGCTGACGCCGTAGCGCTTGGACAGCTCCTCAGCCGTCCGCCCCATGTCGTAGATCCAGAGGGGTATGTCCGCCGGCAGACGAGGCAGCACCTTGGCCGTCTTCCAGCCCTCGGGGTACTCGCCCTCCTCCTTCTGCTCGCCGAAGGCCCTCTGCGCCGCTCCACGCTTGCCAATCTGCGACGGCGGCACCGGACCGCGCCGGTCCATTGTCTCCAGCCCGCCGGCGATCACGATGTCGGCATCGTCGTTCATGATGTAGTAGGCGGCGATGGCTATCGCATTGGACGCCGAGGCGCACTGCCTGCTGGTGTCATTGCCAGCAACGGTATCGGGAAACCCCGCGAGGAGGACGATGTTCCTGGTCATTGTCTGACCCAGCCCTGCCGAACCGATGCATATGTCGTCGATCAGATTCGGGTCCAGCTTGTTCCTCTTCACGATGGCCTGCAAGACCGGGACCATCAGGTCCGCGAAGCCGACGGCCCTGAAGACCCCCCGGTCCCCCGCTCGCCCTATGGGTGACCGGCACGCATCAACAATTACCGCTTCTTTCTTCAACTGTTCTCCTTTCCGGCCATATGGCTACCTCTAGAGCAACATGCTTCTGCACTCATGGTATCATCGTGACCGGAGGCTCCGCATTGTACTTCTGGCCCTGGTACCGGAAGTTCGATGACACAGGACGCCTGTCTGGTGCTTCCGGGGCGATTCCGGCCGCTTCACTGCGACCGAGAGGGGCATGGACGGCGGCGCTCAGCGAGCGCATGATGCAGTATCAGCCAGACATCGTTCGCACATGCGACGACAGAGGGAACGTGAAGAGGGGACTGGTTCTATGCGGAGGAAGGGGCTGGCGACCTGGAACACCGGCCCCTCACTGCGTCACTGGTAGCTGCCACCCCACTGGTCCCATCCCACTGCCAGGGCATCCTCATCACCGAAGGCCTGCTCCATTATTCGGCGTGAGTCCTCCCTTACCAGGTCGGCCATCTCCCCTTCGTAGCCCATAGCCTCGATCCACTTCTCGAGGAACATACCTCCGGGGCTCCACCCCTCCATCACCTGCTTCTCCGGCACCCACGCCCGTGTCTCCGCCCCCAGCTCGGCCAGGATTTCCGTGATCTCGTCCTTCTGCCTGTCATCGCAAAAGACGCACATCACGCATTCCTTCATATCGAACTCTTTGAGCGGCATCCGGTCATACTTGACGCAGGGTATCATGCCCCGTTCGACAAGGATGTCCAGCTTCTGGGCCAGCTTATCGAGGTTCTCCTTCTCATCCAGAACGATCAACTTGCCCCAGTGCTCCATGTACTCCTTGTTGGTCAAACGCTTGCCTTTGTACCGGATGTATACACCGGGGTCATTGCCATAGTAGGTCTCATGAGAGAAGAGCATAATGAACTGGACTTGCGGGTCGTCTATGATCACATCGCACCTCCTGTCAAGGCAACTCCTCAGGCGATGTCGCTCGCCCGTTGGCCCCCGCGTGCCGACGAGCAATCGACACATCGGGGGTCACGCCTCAGCCTAACCTCCCGGAATCTCAAATCTATACCGTCGAACACCACCAGCCTGTTGGCGAGCAACTCCCCCAGTCCGGTGATGTACTTCACCACCTCCGTGGCCTGCACGCAACCGACGACTCCCGCGACCGCACCCAGCACCGGCACCGTCGCCGTAGGCGGCGGTTCGGGGAAGACGCACCTGAGGCAGGCCGTTTCTTCGGGGAGTATCGTTGTCACCATTCCCTCCCACCCGTGTACGCCGCCGTGGATGAAAGGGACGCCTCTCTCCAGCGCCACCCGGTTCAACAGGTACCTGGTGTCGTAGTCGTCCACGGCATCGACGATTGCGTCGCAGCCATTGCTGAGCCGGGCAACGTTGTCCTCCGCTATGCGCTCAGCCACGGTCTCCACCTGAACACAGGGGTTGGCCTGGCCCAGCTTCTCCCCTGCTGATTCCGTCTTCTTCCTGCCGATGTCTCGCGTCCAGTGCAGAATCTGGCGATTCAGGTTGCTCAACTCGACGGCATCCCCGTCGACGATCCTTATATGGCCCACTCCGGCAGCCGCCAGGTACGCAGCTACCACTGTGCCCAGGGCGCCCACGCCGGCGACGAGAACCCTGGCTTGCTTGAGCTTCTCCTGGCCCTCGACGTTGAAGCCTGGAATCCCTATCTGCCTGGCGTATCGCTCTCGCTCTTCGCCACTAAGCATCCGTGCTACACCCGTGCCATGGACTTCGACGGTCCGTCACCGGGGCTACATGACGTCGAGGGACTGCACGGTCTCGACGCCCCTTCGTGCACCCAGACGCGCCCGGCACCGAGTGCAGGTACATACCCCGGAGGGCTGGCGGGAAAACGCCCGGACGGCTACAACGGGAGTGCTCATGCCCCGGCGAATGCCGGCAGGATATTGACCTCGTCGCCATCCTTCACCCGCGTCGCCAGGCCCTGAAGCGAGCGTATGCTCTCCCCGTTAACGTAGATGTCAATGTGCCGGTGGAGTTCACTCTGCTCCTTGAACAGACGCCCTTTGAGGCCAGGGAACATGCCATCCAGCTGATCGATACAGCCGGCGATGTCGCTGGCCTCGATCACGGCCTCCGCCTTGCCCTCACCTGCCTGGCGTAGTGAGCCGGACACCCAGACTTTCACACCCATAGCGCGTACTCTAGCGTGACCTGACCAGTTTCCTCTTGAGCAGAGCCCCCACTGCATGAGGGAGTCTGCCCGCTTCCGTCCCCAGCATCTGGAAGCTGTCCCCGTACGTGGCGAAGGGCCTCGCCGCCTGCCCAACGCCGAGCGTTACCAGGTCGATTCCCTGCGCGGCGCAGTAGTCCAGCGCACTCTCTATCGGCAGGCCGACGTTCTTCAGCCCGTCGGTGATGTGTATGATCAGCTTCTCACCATGCGGTGGCATTCTGAGCGCGGCGGCCACGATCGCCTCGCCCGACGGCGTATCGCCCTCGGGCTCCACCGTGTACAGCCGGTTGCTGTGGAAGAAGTTCTTGATCTGGCAGGTATCCGCCGTCTCCCTGTAGCCCAGTATGTCCAGGTGTATGTTGTCCCCACGCAAGGACGCAGCGAGTGCACCGTATATGCTCTGTATCTGGGGCCAGAACCAGCCCACAGACCCCGAGGCATCAATGAGGACTATGATGTTCCAGAGCAGGTTCTGTCGGTGGTACTCCTTCTGTTTGAAAACCCTGCCGGTGGTCGGGGTTCGGTGCACCCGCTTGGGGTCAAGGGTGCCGCTGTCGAGGCCCCGGTTCACCCTCAGGGTCTCCTCAAGCCACAGACGGAAGATCTCAGTCAGACTCCGCACCACGTCCAGATTGGGCTCCTTCTCCAGCGGCTCGAGGGCGTTCTCAAAGACCGCCGGGTAGAGGTGCTGCCCTTCCTCCCCCGCACCCACCGATTTCAGGGCGGCCTTGATGGCCTCAGTTATCTCCTCGGCCTCGGTGGCGACGGCCTGCTGGATCTTGTCGGCCAATTCGGCCGAGATCTTGGTCTCGTCCACAAGCAGCCCGCCAGACGTCGCTGGAGGCTCGGTCAACTCCCCGGCGGCCTCGGCTGCCTTCATCTTGGCATCCCAGTCGCCGAAGTGGCTCTCAAGTCTCTCCCACAGCTCCCGATAGACGAGAGCCCTGCCAATCGCGTCGGAGTTTATGATGTCCGGCGTCTTCGACAGAAGCATCTCCAGGGCCGCCATGTAGTCCTCAGGCATACTGAGCATGGTTCCGATAACCTGGAGCATGGGCATTTTCCTGCCGCAGCAGACCGACTCAACCAGTCGGTCACAGTCGAGTGTCTCCAGCGAATCGCAGGAGAGGCATACCAATTGCTCCATCTCCCGAGAGTTCATGTCGGGGTACACGACGTCCAGCATCAGATATGACCATATGCCGAAGAGCCTCTCCGGGGTTGCCATGCCCTCCGTGAAGTCCTCCTGGAAGTTCTTCTGCCACCAGGACCGCGACTTCTTGACGTAGTGTCCCGGAACGCCTCGCCTGATGGCCACGCCGTCGACGTGTATGTCCTCGCCTGCTTCGAAAAGCTTGCCAAGCAGGGTCTTCTCCTTCATCGACAGGAAAGAGTGAGAGAGATAACCCCAGGCATGCTCGCTCTCCTCCAGGAAGTGCAACGTCTCGTGTACGTTCAACCCCACGAGGATATCCATCTTATCGCTCGGGATCGGATAGTCACCCTTGGCCAGGCTGGCCGGTAGCTCGATTCTCTTCTCGGCTCGACACGGCATGCCTGCCCATACCACCTCCGCGTCCAAGTCCATCACCGACACTATCTTGCGCAGCGCACGCAGGGCGTTGGCCAGTTCAACGTAGTCAATAACGGACTTGTTCACCCTCCAGTACTCAGAATAGCTCATACTCCTCACCTTCCGTTTCCGTCTCGCCGCTTCCGAAGTGGAGGGCCACCAGGCAGGACTCCAGCGCGTCCTTGCTGATATGAAGCGTGTACGTGAAGGCCTCTCTGAGACTGGCCCCGGCGCTCACCAGCTCACCGACCATCAGACTGTGCCGGGTCGATATCGACACCGGGTTCCTCGGGTCGTGCCGCAAGCGATGAATGACCCTGATGACCTTGTCCGCATCCTCACCCGAGATGCCGGTCTTCAGAACGAGAACCTCCTGCTCGGTAGCTGGAGGCAGATAGTCAAGCCGGATGGTGTAGAACCTGTCCCTGAGAGCAGCGTCGAGGACTTCAGTCCCGGTGAACTGCGGGCCCTCATTCAGGCTGGCAAAGAAGATCACCTCCTCCGCCACCTCGGCCAGCCCCAGCTCATCGACCCATATGTTCCTGTCCTCCCCGAGGACTGAGAAGAGCTCGTTGAGGGCCTTGGGGTGCTCAGGGCGGTTGATCTCCTCCAGATGCACGATGCACTTGGGGGTGCTGATAGCTTGCGGAAAGAGGAACTCCTGGTAGTAGGTCTCCCCCTCCCTGAGTCTTTGCTGCCCAAACAACTGCCCGGGCTCGGTCAGAAGGCCGACCTGAAAAATGGTCAACGGCCGCTCGTAGCGGGCGGCGAACTGTCTGACCAGGCTTGACTTCCCACAACCCTGCCTTCCGGTGATGAGAACATTGACCGGGTGTTTCTTCGCCAGTTCGTTCAGCCTCCGAAGGTTGATGATGACGCTCTGCGGCATGAAGAAGTAGGGATCAGGCTCGGGGATTTTAAGCTGCTTCTTGAACTCAACTGTCATGCTCCAACTCCAATCTAGGTTTGTACCAGCACTGTGGGTCCGCTTCCATGATATCACCAGTCAAGCTGTAGGCCATCCTTCTGCAGCCGCCACATACGAACCTCAATTCGCACCCGCCGCATTTGCCTTTCAGCTTGTCCCTATCCCTCAGCAGTCGCGCCAGCTCGGATGTCCGCCATATCTTGCTCAACTTCTCCCGGCGCAGGTCGCCAATCTCCAGTTCCGGCGTGACTACATCCCCGACAATGACCTTGCCTGACGCGGTGACGATGTACTGGAAGAGAGCCGTGATACACCCGACCGGCGTGTCGGTGAAATCGCCGATCCTGTGCGGATTGGCGGCCACTGTGAGAGCGTGACAGTCCTCGCATATCTGGTACCGATCTTCGAACTGTATCCGTCTCCAACCGTGTATCTCCTGCTGCTGCACCATGAACCGCTGCCAGTCCCGAACCTGCTCTCTGTTCAGCATGAGGTCCGTTTTCCCCTTCCACCGTCCACCCGGGAAGAGCTGCACCATGCAGATATCCACGCCCAGGTCCATCGCCGTGTCCACCATCTCGGGCAACTCATGGTAGTTCACTTGAGAAATGGTGGCTATCCATATGACGCTGCCGATTCCGGCCTGTACGCAGTTCTTGAGCGCCTGGATGCACTTGTCATACGTCCCGCGCCCTCTGTTCCAGTCGTGACTCTCCCGCAGCCCATCGACGCTCACCTTAACCTGGGATACGCCGGCATTGGCAAGCCTGCGGGCGTAGTCGCCGTCAATGCACTGGCCGTTGGTATTCAGCGCGACGAACATATTCTTCCATCTGGCCGCATAGCTCATCACTTCGAGCAGGTCATGTCTCAACGTAGGCTCTCCGCCTCCAAACACGATCGATTCCGTGCCTGCCTCAGCGATATTGTCCAGAAGGGCATAGACCTCTTCAGTGGTGAGCTCGTCGGGCCATGCTTTGGAGGAGTCCGCGAAGCAGAACTTGCAGTGGAGGTCGCACTCTTCGGTGATGCTATACCAACAGGTCAGGGGCTTTGCCTCCCTGACCATCCTGCGGAATTTCTCGCGAGTGACATTTAGGAACTCTTGGGGTGTGTGACCTTCGATCATCCCCGCCTCGGTGCTAACGGCTTCAGAGGGCCATTGGACTGCGGACAGTGATAGTGTCCAGGCACAGTATGGCATAATATCGGTCAATATATTATGATATTACGGTCAGGCATCGAAGTCAACAACCGTGCCTGAGTCCTGGCTGCGCACGGCGCCTCCCGGCGACAACCGGCGCAAGGCACGCACTGTGGCGCAAGCCGCCAAGCGATGGTCAGGAAGTCGCGAGCAGCGGTCTGCGGCCAGACTTCCCCGAAAAAACAGAGAAAGAGGTGCAGCATGACACTAGTAGTGGCACTCCAGGCAAGCGATGGCATCGTCCTCGCCGGCGACAATAGGGGAACGTTCGGCGACCCCCGGGGCTTCATGGCTGTGAGCGACGTCCGCAAGAAGATATTCGCGCTGAGCCACTATTGCGGCGTCGGCATCGCCGGGCCCCCTGACCTCGCATCGAACCTGCTGAAGAACATGGAGGAGAAGCTCAAGTCTCAGAACCTCGTCTATGCCGATGACGTCACCCTCTTCCTTCGAGACAGCTTCCGCTCCCAGTACAACGATTGGTTTCAGCAGTTCAGAATCCCGGAGCGGCCGCTGATGGGCGCGGTAATAGCGGGATATGAGCAGTCGTTCTCCGGCGACGACCTCGTGCCCAGGCTTTACACGATCAGCAGCGAACACGACTTCGCCACCATGCTGTGCGACCAGGGTTTTTGCCTGCTGGGGCTGCCCCTGTTCCCCACCTACCTGGTCAACCGGCTGTACGATATGAATGCGCCCAAGGAGCAGGTGATATCGGTCGCCGAGTACATAATCTCCGAGACCGGGACGCAGGACCCGAAGGTTGGCGGGCCCATAGGCATCGGAGTCGTGTCAAAAGGCTCACCCTATAGAGAACTGGACGAAAGCGAGGTAGCCGAAGTCCACAAGAGGAACGTGGAGGAGCTGCACCGGTTCAGAGCACACTTCGCCACGACGTGACAGGCCCAAGGCCCTCAGCGGGCGCGGTGTCTCCCTGACCGGGTCCGCGCCGTCACTTCTCCCCTGGCTGGCAGCACGCAGGAGAAGGTTGCCAGGCAGCTCGATACATCTACAACATCGGTCGTCATTCCACCCTTGCCCCTCAACAGTCGCATCTCGTTAGTGCTGACCGCCCCGCGGTGCGGGGTGCCCCATGCCCAACGCTCCGCTCGTGTCCCCAATCGTTGAACTCCCAGCCAGCTCCTCGCTATGACCAGTGCGGTCGGGACTTCCTAACGCTTCGCGGCAGGTGACCAGCCGCGACACCGGCCCGCCTTTGGGTCCGGTGAAATCCGAGAAGAACGTCTCTGGGGAAACTTGACAAGAGCCCCTACAATGATTCATAATACATGAATCATAGCACATGGTTTCTGGAGCATGGCTTCTAGAACCATATTTACGGTTCATGATTAGGCGTACCTGTGAATCTCCAGCGATAGCCCAGTGGTCGGCTCGAAGGAGGTGAACCACAGAGCATCCAACAGTCCTGCAAGAGGCGCACATTTTGAAGTACGGGGACAGCGCACCGACGTGCGCTCGCGACACGCCACGCACGCTGCAAGATTGCGCTTCCCGGCCGAGGATTGGCGCGACGATGACTTCTCGATAAAGGGCAAGCCCACGTCGGCCACGATGAAGCGTTTGCACAGTCCACACGAAGGAGAAGGACAATGGTTGAGGGAATCACGGAGGTACCGATCACGACCAAGCGCGGGGATACCCCCAAGATACTGACCAAACCTCTGCCGCAAATCCTCGACGAGATGGACGACAACATACTGGCGGCTGCTGAGGCCGCTCGCCGAGCGGAGCTTGCCGCTAAGGCGGCCAAGGACGCAGCCGCGGCAGCGACCAAGGCATCCACAGATGCAGAGGAGATGGCGGAGGAGACGCGGAAAGCCGGAGAGGCGGCGGCTGAGCAGGCTACTCGCGCTGCTGCCGAAGCAGCCGCCAGGGCAGACGACAGCGCCAATGCAGCCATCGTGGCTGCTGACGGCGCTGCCAGGAAATCCGAACTCGCCGAGAAGGCGGCCAGAAGGGCAGCCGAAGCAGCCACGGAAGCGGCCCAGCAGGCTGCAGCGGAGGCTGCAAGAAAGGGAATTGCCTCATAATAAATGTTACCGGGTGGGGTATCGTTGCCTCAAAAAAGGTGTTACCCAATGAGAGGCATGAGTAGAGCGAGCTTGACAGAGTATACCGAGGTGATGAAGGAGAGGTA
>JAXHUA010000134.1:0-3463 GCA_034189695.1 Chloroflexota bacterium
CTGCAGCCGGTGTCCTTTCCTGTGAGCATATCGGCTACCCTGGCAGCGCTCATCATCCTGGCATCCAGTGGGTCCAGGATGGCTGCATCGACCCCGGCTGAGGCCGCCATCAGGAGGAAACCCCTGTTGACCAGAGCCCTGTTGGGCAGTCCGAAAGAGATGTTGCTAAGCCCAACCACCGTCTTGGCCGCCGGATACCGGTCTTTGAGTTGTTGGATGGTCCTCAAGGTGATGAGTGCCTGGGCCGAGTCAACGGAGATGGGTATCACCAGCGGGTCGAAGTACACCTGCTCTTCGCTGACACCGGCTTGGGTCAGGTGCGTCATTACCAGTTCCGCCGCAGCCAGCCGTTCCGCAACAGTGGCGGGAATCCCGCCTTCGCCCATGACCAGTGCGATGAGTGAAGCCTGGCGTTTCGCTGCCAGGGGGGCTATCGCCTCCAACCTGGCAGGTTCGGCGTTGACCGAGTTGATCATCACACGGTCACCCCGGTACCCGCCAAGTGCCGCCCTGATTACCTCCGGGTCGTCGCTGTCGATTGTCAACGGCTTGTCGGTAGCGGCCTGAACCACCCCTATGAGCCATTCCATCGTGGCAGACGCATTCTCTCGAGCATCGTGACCTGCGCCGGCGTTGACGTCGATGAAGTCGGCCCCGGCGTCGGACTGCGCGGTGGCGAGGTTGGCCAGGAAGCCCTCGTTCCTGTCCGCTATGGCCTGGCCCACGGACTTGCTCGACGCGTTGATTCTCTCACCAATGACCAGCATGTCGCCTCACCTCAGTCAAGTATGCCGGGTATTTCTCTGAGGATCCTGCTCCGCACCTCCTCAGGCAGCCGATACCCGGGAGCAGCAAGCACCTGCTCGACCTTCCTGCTGGCTCTGGCGGCGGTATCACGCCTGCCATCGCTCTGCCACTTCTCCAGGTGCTCCCTGTCGCTCAGGGTGGGCTGATAGTGTTCTCCCCGCATGTGTTTCCGCGTATGCTTAGTATAGACGAAGTGGCCTCCAGGGCCTATCTCCTTGATGAGATCGAAGGCCAGCGTGTCTTCATTGACCGTGATGCCCTCCACGGCGCGCATCACCATGCCGAGGATCTCGTTGTCGACGACGTACTTCTCGAGGCTCACGCTGAGGGCGAAGTCCATCAGGCCGGCGGCATCGTGGATGTAGTTCGCGCCGCCAAGCGCACATAGCAGGTTGGACAGCGCGGATTCGTAGCCACACTGGGCGTCAACGACCTTGGCATCCGACATACCGGCGGTGGCGTAGAAGGGAAGCTTGTAGAACTGCGCCATCTGGGCGCTGGCCGCGTTGACAAGGCCCATTTCAATGCATCCAGTGATGTACTTCAGGTCGCGGAAGTCATTGCTCGACGCCACGGAGCCAAAGATGGCAGGCGTCCCCGGGTTCACAAGTTGGGTTAGGCACACCTCTGCGAGGGAATCAACGACCTGGATGACGACGTTGCCCGCCAGAGTCACCGGCGAGGTTGAGCCGCACAGGGGCTCGGCGGGAAGCGCAGCCGGGATGCCCGCCTCGGCTACGGTGATAATCATGTCGCCGTACTCCCTGTCTATGACCAGCGGGCTTATGGCACACAGGATGATTGAGATGAGCGGCCGCTGCCGCAGGCCGTCTCGTGAGCCGGCGATGATTTCGCCCATTCGTATGACCTTATCGACACCCTCGTGGGTGTATACACCTCCCATTATGTGCTTGGAGGTGTTGTCCAGACCGGCGAAGAAGCGATTGGCATCGACATGTTCGACGTCGACGTCGTTGGGGTACGTCGGCAGGAGGAAGAAATGGATGTTCTCCAGGTGGTCGACGAGCTTGGCGACATCCTTGAGGTCCTGGAGTGTGGCCCGCCGTCTGTCTCCGGAGACACCGTCGATGATGTTGAGCGCGGTGCCGCCGGTTCCGGCGTATACGCGCGCTCCGCCGAGGTTGAGATCGTTCTCCGGCTGCTGCGCGCACAGCATCACGTTCGACGGCGCGCGGTCGATGAGCTCCATGACTGTGTCCCGGGGCAGCTTGAGCACGTTTCCGTCGATGCGTGCGCCGGCCCGTCGGAAGAACTCCAGCGCTCTGTCTGAGTTGACCTGAACGCCCACCTCCTCGAACACGCGCATGGCGGTGTCGTGGATTTGAGCGATGTCGTCTTGACCAAGCGGCTTGTAGTCGCCGCCCTCGAGTCCTTTTCTGACCATACTACCTCCGGATCGGACAGTCCTTCCTGGTGCAATCGAGGCAGGCTGAGAGAGACAGCTGGTAGGTCTCGCAGTCGCCGAGTCCAATGATGCCCGAGACACTCTTGCGTGGTGTCATGAGGCACTCATCGGAGAGGCAGACCTCTGCCTGGGCTGAGTCCATAATCTGGAACAGCACTCGCTGTTGACATATGTCCCAGTCGCAGTAGCCTGGGCTGTATCGCAGGGTTATCTCATTGCCGCGCGCTGCGGCAATGTCGGCGATCCTGTCCTGAGCGTGGCATATCGCTCTCTCCACCGCCTCCGAGCCCACGGCATCGAGGACCGCGCCCTTCAGCATCTCTCCGTCGCTCATCAGTTCCGTCACCCGTTCCTCAAGGCGAGGACCGATGGTTGCTACGAACACGGCAATATGGCTACAGTGGCACAGGATTCTGCTCAGAATGCTGCTCGTCAACACCAGGCCATCTTCAAGAGTAACCTCCGGGTCGCGCACGTGCTCGATGGCGACGAGGCTGCGGTGGTAGAAGGGGTCAATGAGACTGTAAGCCTCGGCTATCTCATTGTCTATCATCGAGGATACGGACCCGTTTCGTGGTCGTTCTGCGGGGTATCCCAGGAATCGGAGGACCTCCTGCCTGTCCATCTCGATCTCGAAGCCTCTGCCGGCTCCGACCGCGGGAGCTACATTACCTTGTCTTTGACACACGTTTCTACTCATAACACAACACAGAGCGCTGTCTCAGCCTAAAATGCTACAGCACCGCTACGCAGGTCGCATCAGCGCCCAACACTAGGTCGGCAAGCCGTCCCTAGGGACGTTGGTTGAGCCACATGTTCTGCGCTGAGCTGCTGGGACTCTGTGGAGGTCGCTCCTCGGCCTCGAAGGGGTTCCAAGAAGGAACACAGGTTAAGGCACGAAATGGAGGACTTGAATGTGGAACCTGAGGCATCTGTCAGGTGTGAGGATGGTTTGCGTGGGCTACCGTTTGAACCGCGGCTGAAATCTCCATAGAAGTAGTGAATTCGACCTCCCTATTCAGCTTAAGTGCGTCTCCTTTCAACCTATCTTCTGCAAGCAACCCCGGTTCAAGGCTCATTTTACTGCGAGGCCACCGCCCTGTCAAGTTTCCGAATTGCCTCATAATAAATGTTACCGAGTGGGGTATCGTTGCCTCAAAAAAGGTGTTACCCAATGAGAGGCATGAGTAGAGCGAGCTTGACAGAGTATACCGAGGTGATGAAGGAGAG
>JAXHUA010000135.1:0-10070 GCA_034189695.1 Chloroflexota bacterium
GACGAAGAAGGCCAGAACCAGGGCGCACGATATCGTTACGATCTTGAAACTGGATTCTCTTAGCTTGCCCAGCATTCGACTACCTGGCTACTCTCCTTTCCCTTGCTCGTACTCGCTCCTCATGTCGGCGTGCTCGTACCAGCCCTTCGCCGCATCGTGCCTGACATCGAAATCGGGCATGTAGGGCTTGATGTCCAGAAGAGGTGTTCCATCAATGATGTCAACCTCGCCAACCTCCAGGATATTGCCGTCGATACCATGCAAACGGACAACAGATATGCCGATCGGATTGGGCCGGTTGAAGTGCCTGATGGAGAAGATGCCTTTGCCCTCACTATCCAGGAACGGCCTGGTGACAAGCGAGCAGCCCTCAGCGAGATGGAAGTGGTAGATGAGAATGAGGTGAGAGAAGCCGGCAACGTCCTTCAGACCTTCGACGTACTGCGGGAAGACCTCCACCTGTCCCCTGCTACTTCGGGCGAAGAAACCCTGAATGGGGGTACTTGCCTTGTCCTTGAACGGCGTGTGTATCACCCCTATAGGCTCATAGGCAACTCGCATCACCGGTCAGCCTCACCTCCGACAGACTCCCTTGCCTGCACCCTGCTCCTTCTACAGTCCCTCGTACTCCTCGTTGGGATAGGTTGTGAAGCCATGTTTCTCGAAGACCGCCTTGCCCTCGTCAGAGGCGCAGAAGTCGACAAAGGCCCTGGCCGTCTCTTCATCCTCCGAGAAAGTCGTGGCCCCAATGGGTATTATCTTGATCTCGTTCTGCTCCCGCGGAATCTCCACCACTTCAATACCTTCGACTGATTTGACTGTGTCCCACCAGTTGATCGAGGCGTCGGCCTGTCCCATTGCTATCTGCATCATCACCTCGTTCATGGTCGGCAGCGTGGCAACGACATTGGCCCACACTTCGTCATAGATGCTGTTGTTCTCAAGTATCTTCACGCCCGTCTTGCCGATCGCCGCCACGTCGGGGTCCCCCCACACCAACCTCACATCGGGGTTGGCCAGATCCTCGAGACATGTGATGTTGGCCGGATTGCCGCTGGGGACCGTTATTACCGGTATGTGATAGGCGACGAGCTGCTGATAGTCCACGAGACCGTTGTCGGTGGCAATCTCGATGTACATGGTGGCGCCGGGCATATAGGCGTCACCCTGCTTGGTGAGTTCCATCTGGCTCAGCAGGGCGTTGGAGCCGGCGTAGTTGTACCTGACCTCCACCCCGTATTCCTCGTAGAAAAGCACACCTATTTCGTCCATGGGCTTTCTCATACCCGCCCCGCTGTAGACCATTATCGACCCGGTTTCCTGGGATTGAGACGTACAACCCAGGATGGTGGTTGCGATCAGCAACACCGCTATTGCGACGGCGCTGATAGCGTACGCAGTCTTCTTCATCCGAATCCTCCATGTGCACTTGGGATTTGAGTATCGTACTCAGCAAGAAGCGGAGTGCTTCCGGCTGGAACCCTGTTGTTTCTCACAACTGACGGTGCTGGAAACTCAAAAGGGCAGAGGAGAAAGCGCGCTGTTCGAATGGGGCGCTTAGCAACACGGCAGCCTATGTCACCCCTCCTCCAGGCACGTGAGGAGAGACCACCGTTGGTAGCACCAGTTGTTCCATCTCCATGAGCATGACATTCGGAAGAGCCGGCTCGGAAACACCGAGGCTTTCTCAGAGGAATGTGGTGGCACCGGTTTGGGAGGTATCGTACCCACCCACTTCGTTCACCAGCTTCCTGAATCTATCACTGGCAACTACTTCGAGCAGGGGAGAAAGGAGGTCGCTCCGGTAGTTGGCCATCGGCATCACCAGGTCATACCGTTCGCGGAAAAGCGGAAGAAGGCCAAGACCGCAACTGCGGGCAGCCGCCTCAATCCCCAAGCCTACGTCCGCCTCTCCGTGGACGATAGCCGAAGCAACGGCGAGGTGCGTGTCCGTTTCCCGCTCGTACCCGTCAATCTGTGACGCCGGAATGCCGTCCTGCTTGAGCTTGATGTCAAGCAGGACCCTGGTCCCGGAACCCTTCTGACGGTTGACGAACCTGACTCCCGCACGTCGCAAGTCAGCAAGTCCCTCGATCTGCTTCGGGTTGCCCGCGGCGAACATCAACCCCTGGATACGATAGGCCAGGTGTACCACTGCTATCTCCCGACCTGGCAAAATGCGCTTCACGAACGGATAGTTGTAGTCGCCTGTCTCCTCATCCAGCAGGTGGATGCCAGCCAGATCGGCCCTCTCCTCCTGGAGAGCGATCAGTCCTCCCAGGCTGCCAGCGTCAGTGACCTCAGCCTCCACTCCATCGCCACGATGCCTGAGCAGAGTAACCATCAGGTTCACAGCCAAGTCATGGCTGCCGACGATCCTTATCACCTTCTTCGCTGTCCCGTTATCCAGCGTCTCCTGAGGCTCGCGCGCTGAAGCCTGTCTTTCCTCGCGCCACCGGGCGAGATGCAGGCTGAAGGCCGCCTCAAGCTCTTCCGGGCTGTAGCCGAGGCTCAATGCCTTCACAATATCATCACTGACCATATCCGCCAGGCGTTTCCGCCGCATAGTGCGCAGCGTCGGGTCATCTGTCTCGGCAGCCACCACCGTGCCACCACCGCGCCGAGCGACGATTATCCGTTCCTGCTCCAGCACCATGTAGGCCCTTACCACCGTGTTGTAGTTGACGTCAAGCGAACCTGCCAGTTGGCGGACTGTCGGCAAGTGCTCACCACGCTTGACCTCGTTGGTGGCTATGAGCTGCCTGACTTGATCCGCTATCTGCTGGTACAGCGGCGTCGAGGAATGGTAGTCCAGTCGCACGTTCACCATGCTATACAAGCACTTATGATAGTATACCTAGTACAAGTATGTCAAAAGGGCGCAACTGGCGGACAACTCTGTGGGGAATGGGGGAACTGACTCGATGAAGACGCCGGGGGTGGCCAATCTCAGAGGGCGTGGATTATCTCGATCTCGTAGTCGAGTATCTCGACATCAAACCGGCACCTCTCGATGAAGCTGATAACCTTGGACAGCATCTCATCGCAGTGCCGGCCGCTTTCGCTCACGCAGGCTATCCCGAGGACGATGACCTGCCACGTATCCTGGTCATCGACCTCAGCGATGGAGACATTATAGTCGTTCTTGACGCGCTGGACTATGGACTTCACCACCTGCCGCTTGCCCTTGAGCGAGTGGTTCCCCGGCAGGCGAAGCCTAACCGTGCACGCACCGATGTGCATCGGTCCTCCTGGACAAAAAGAGCCAAGACACCCTGGAGTTACGGCGTGTCTTGGCTCTTGTCATGTACCCTGATTCTAGCTGCGGCTCCTCTCCGCTGCGAAGCAGTCATTACAGTAGACCGGGCGCCCCGTTCTTGGCTCGAACGGGACCTCACACTCGGCTCCACACGAGGCGCAGACCGCCCGATACATGGGACGGCTGTCACCATCGCGGTTCCGCCGCCTTGCCGCGCGGCACTCGCGGCAGCGAGTAGGCTCGCTGAGAAGCCCACGCGACATGTAGAATTCCTGTTCACCCGCAGTGAAGGTGAACTCCTTGCCGCAATCGCGGCACACCAGGACCTTGTCCTCAAAAGCCATACCTGGCCTCCTCCTTGTGTATTGGTGGCCACCCTTTGCCGGTACAGCCTTGAGACCCTGATTGCCCGACTGCCTCCCCACTCCGAGTGCCGATGTGTACCCTCTCTCGCTCATGCGAGGTCGTCACGCTGAAATGCCGCTCCAGGTTCCACCGTGCAACATTATAAACCAATATCGAATAAAATGCAACTGTTCTATATAAACTTGTTGCCGTTTAGGCGTCATGCTACACTAGAAGTAGGGATAATAATGGGTGAGGAGAACCCCGCAGCATGCCGCTGGACGCGATTATAGTCAAGGGAGCCCGTGAGCACAACCTCAAGAATATCGACGTCGTTGTCCCGAGGGACAGGCTGGTTGTCATTACCGGCGTCTCCGGCTCGGGCAAGAGCTCGCTTGCGTTCGACACCATCTATGCTGAAGGGCAGCGCCGTTATGTCGAGTCGCTGTCCGCCTACGCCCGCCAGTTCCTCGGCCGGATGGAGAAGCCCGACGTTGACTACATCGACGGGCTGAGTCCGGCCATCTCGATCGACCAGAAGGGTCCAAGCCGGAACCCTCGCTCGACCGTGGGCACCGTCACCGAGGTGTATGACTACCTGCGGCTGCTCTTCGCCCGCGTTGGCCACCCGCACTGCCCCAACTGTGGCCGGCAAATCGCCCGCCAGACGGTGCAGCAGATCGTCGACGCCATCCTCGATCTTCCCCAGGGGGCACGGATAATGATCATGTCGCCCCTTGTCAGAGACCGAAAGGGCGAGCATCAGTCCGTCTTCGAAGACCTGCGGAAGGCAGGCTACGTACGGGTGCGGGTCGACGGGCGAATCAAGGACCTGTCCGAGGAGTTCGACCTCGACAAGAACAGGCGGCATTCCATTGAGGCAATCGTCGATCGCCTTGTCGTCGAAGGCAAGGAACAGCGAGGCCGTATTGCCGATTCAGTGGAGACCGCCCTCAAGCTGAGCAGCGGTGTGGTGCTGGTGTCCGTCGCCGATGGTGAGGAGCTTCTCTTCTCGGAACACTTCGCCTGCGTCCACTGCGGGATAAGCCTGGGGGAGATTGAACCCAGAACCTTCAGCTTCAATAGCCCGCACGGTGCATGTCCCGCCTGTAGCGGCCTCGGCGTCAAGATGGAGATCGATCCCGACCTCATCATTCCCAACAGGGAGCTCTCCATTGCCGAGGGCGCCATCCATCCGGGGTGGTGGTTCTCGTGGCGCTCCTACGAACTGGAGAGCCTGGCGCGACACTACGGCTTCTCTCTTCGCTTGCCGGTCAGAGAGCTCAGCGAGGACCAGTTGAACCTCGTGCTTCGCGGTGAAGATGGCGAGCTGGTCAGGTACCGAAACCGCTATGGCCGGGTTCGCGAGTACTTCACTGCCTACGAGGGCGTAATCCCCTACCTGGAGCGTCTCCACAGGGATACCGAGTCGGAGCGCAGTCGCTGGCGCATTGAGCGCTATATGTCCTCGCGGCCATGCCCGGTCTGCCACGGCCAGCGACTCAAGCCGGAGTCCCTCGCGGTCACCGTGGACGAGAAGAACATCGCCCAGATAACGGCCATGTCCATCGAACAGGCCAAGGCCTGGCTGGACCGTCTCGCCGGCCTCGGCGTGAGGCGACCGGTGCTGAGCGAGCGGGAGCTCGCCATCGCGCGCCAGGTCCTGAAAGAGATCCGGGCCAGGCTGGGCTTCCTCCAGGACGTTGGCCTTGATTACCTGTCGCTCGAGCGAGGCTCAAGCACCCTGTCCGGCGGTGAGGCGCAGCGAATCCGCCTGGCCACACAGATCGGGAGCGGCCTCATGGGCGTGCTCTACATCTGTGATGAACCGACCGTGGGTCTTCATCCCGCCGACGACCACCGGCTCATTGACACGCTGAAGAGGCTCAGAGACCTGGGCAACACTATCCTGGTGGTGGAACACGACGAGGCTATGATGCGGGCGGCCGACCACATTGTCGACATGGGGCCCGGAGCGGGAGAACACGGCGGCGAGATTGTGGTCACGGGAACGGTCGACGACATCGCGAACTGCCCTGACTCTTCAACCGGCCAGTACCTCAGCGGGCGGAAGGAGATCTCCCTGCCCGACAAGCGGCGTCCCGGCTCCGGCAAGGAGCTGGTGGTCAGGGGGGCACGTCAGAACAACCTCAAGAACATCAATGTCCGTATCCCGCTGGGAATGCTGGTGTGCGTGACCGGCGTCTCCGGGTCGGGCAAGAGCACGCTTGTCAGCGACATCCTCTACCGGAGGCTGGCGCAGGCGTTCTACAAGTCCCGGGAGCGTCCCGGCGAGTGCGACGGCATTGATGGGCTGGAGCATGTCGACAAGGTGGTGAACATCGACCAGTCGCCAATCGGGAGGACGCCTAGGAGCAACCCGGCGACCTATACCGGGGCCTTCACGCCCATTCGCGAGCTTTTCGCCACCGTTCCCGAGGCGCGGATGCGTGGCTACAAGCCGGGGAGGTTCTCCTTCAACGTGAAGGGCGGGCGGTGCGAAGCATGCCGCGGCGAGGGCTACATACAAATCGAGATGCAGTTCCTGCCCGACGTGACCGTTCCCTGTGAGGTATGCAAGGGGAAGCGCTACAACCGGGAGGCGCTCGAGGTCCAGTTCAAGGGCAAGAACATAGCCGAGGTGCTGCAAATGAGCGTCGAGGAGGCGCTCGCCTTCTTCGAGCACTTTCCCAGGGTGAAGCCCAAACTCGAGACGCTGCGCGACGTTGGCCTGGGCTACATCAAGCTGGGGCAGCCCGCCACCACCCTCTCGGGTGGGGAGGCCCAGCGAGTGAAGCTGGCGACCGAGCTCTCGAAGCGGGCCACCGGCAGGACCCTGTACATACTTGACGAGCCCACCACGGGGCTGTCCTTCGAGGACGCCGCCGCACTGCTGCGGGTGCTCCACCGCCTGGTGGACGCAGGCAACACCATCATCCTCATCGAGCACCATCTTGACCTCATCAAGAACGCCGACTATATTATCGACCTCGGCCCCGGCGCTGGAGACAAAGGCGGACGCGTCATCGCAACGGGTACGCCTGAGGAGATAGCCCACCAGGAACACTCCTTCACCGGAAGGTATCTGGTGGCCAAGCTGGACAAACGGGGCAGAACGCTGGAAGCCGCCCGAGCGTGACCGCCCCAGCGACGGTCAGCACGACATGGAGGCTCACCGCATGGAGCGCCAGGCACGCAACCGCAGGGGAAGGCGTGGAAGCCTTCGCGAGATGCTTGCAGACGTGTGGTTCCTGACCCGACGGGGCAGGCGGATCAGGCGGACGTTCAAGCGGAATCTCGTTCCCCGAACCCTTCGAGAAAGGTTGATGCTGGCGGTCGTGTCGGTGTACGGCTGCCGCTACTGCTCCTGGGCACACACCAGAGAAGCGCTGCGATCGGGTATTGAACCGGAGGAGGTCACCCAGCTACTATGCGGCGTTGTGGACAGTTGTCCTCAGGAGCAGGCTACAGCGGTCCTGTACGCCCTGCACTGGGCCGATTCCGATGCCAGACCGGACCCTGACGCGGTGTCCAGGCTTGAACAGACCTATGGGCCCGAGAAGGCGGAGGCAATCCATCTCATGCTGAGGATGCACCGGCTGGGCAACTTCACCGGCAATGCGTGGGACCACGTTCTGCGTCGGGCTTCGCTGGGAAGGCTGGGCGGGTAGAAAGCTCGCAGCGGCGGCGACTCAGTGCACGCAGCGAGGCGGGCGGAGCGCACGTCTTCGACGAGAGGGGGTGCATGTGTGGAACAGTTGACCAGAGAGCAGGCAATCGATTCCATCGAGGCCAATGTGGAGAGCAAGAACCTGATCAACCACATGCTCGCCACGGAGGCCATCATGAGGGCTCTGGCCGTAAGGCTCGGCCAGGATGAGGACACGTGGGGGCTTACCGGGCTGCTTCACGACATCGATGTCGAGCTGACGGAGGGAGACATGGACACCCACAGCAAGCTCGGGGCCGACATCGCCCGAGACCTCGGCGCATCCGAGGAGATGGCCCAGGCCATCCTTTGTCACAACGCGGCGCACGGCGTACCATGCGCGACAGTCCTGGACAAGGCGCTCTTCTGCGCCGACCCCCTGACCGGGCTTATCGTCGCCTCGGCTCTGGCCCTCCCCGACAGGAAGCTGGCCAGTCTCACGCCCGGGTCGGTGATGAACCGGTTCCGCGACAAAAGGTTCGCCGCCGGGGCGGACAGAGCGCATATCGCCAAGTGCAGTGAACTCGGCCTGCAACTCGAGGAGTTCATAGAGATAGGCCTCCTGGCCATGAAGGGCATCGCCGCCGACATCGGCCTGTGACGGACGGTGAAACAGAGCGGCGGGTCAACCCGAGTCCGCGCAGTCAGTTCTACGAGCGATAGGGGGCAAGCACATGAGCGACATTCTGACCAATCTGTCCGAGCCTCCACCGGCGTGCTCCATAGAGGCCAGCGTGTGGGAGCAGTGCCGCTTCTACAGACGCTCGCCGCAGGTGGAGCTGCACGACGAGCAGGACATGCTGTGGTACATCACCGGGATTCCCACGCCTGTGTTCAACGCCGTGGTCCGTTCTCAGCTCACCTGCACCGACCTCGACCGGAGGGTGCACGAAGTCCTGCTCCGGTTCGTCTTTCGCCGCGTGCCGATGATGTGGTTTGTCGGTCCGTCCACGCAGCCGGCCGACCTGGCGACCGTGCTGGAAGACCACGGCCTCGAGCACGCCACAGATATGCCCGGCATGGCCGTCGACGTCTTCGCACTGGATGAAGAGGTGCCCGCACCGGAGGGCCTCATCATCAGACCCGTTCACGACCACGAAGGTCTGGACCAGTGGGTCCGTACCACCGCTCACGGCTTCGGTGCCCGTCCTCAGGTTGCCGACGCCACGCTCCGCTTTGAAAGGAGCCTCGGCATTGGCCCCGACCTGCCGTGGCGGCGCTACCTGGGGCTCCTGGAAGGCAAACCCGTGGCCACGTCAGCGCTGTTCCTTGGCGCCGGCGTGGCTGGCATCGACAATGTCACCACAGTCCCGTCGGAGCGGCGGCGCGGCATCGGCTCAGCGCTGACCCTTAGGCCGTTGAACGACGCCCGCTCTCTGGGGTATCGTGTTGGCGTGCTGCTGTCCACACCAATGGCCGTGAGCATGTATCGGAGACTCGGCTTCAGGGAGTACTGCACGATCTCACAGTACGTGCGCACGCCGGACGCGTAGAATGACGGAACAGGAGATCGACGTTGTCGTTGAGGGTGCGACGCTGGGCGGCACGCTGTGTCTGCCGGCGGGGCAGGACAGATTCCCGTGCGTCGTGATGATACACGGCTCGGGCCCGCTCGACCGGGACGAGAACGGCGATAAGCGCCGCAACATCAACATCTTCAATACCATTGCTCGATACCTGGCGTGCCGCGGAGTAGCCAGCGTCCGCTACGACAAGCGAGGCTGCGCCAGGAGCTCCGGCAACTACCTGACTGCGGGATTCCAGGACCTGGTCGAGGACGCAAGGGCCGTTTGCCTCCATGCCCTTTCTGAAGAACGTGTGAGGGACGACGCTCTGTTCCTCCTGGGACACAGCGAGGGGGCGCTCATCGCGACCAAGCTATCGCTCAGCGTGCCCCAGGTGGCCGGCCTGATACTGCTCGCCGGGGCAGTGCAGAGGATGGAGGATGTTCTGAAGTACCAGGCCAGGAAGACCAGAGAGGATATGGAGCGGGGCGGCGGACTCAGGAGACGCCTTGTCAGGCTGGGATGGAGGCTCAGCGGCGACCCGGAGATGCTCCAGTCCATGATGCTCGACAGGATCAGGAGCTCCACCGAGACGACTCTTCGATACAGAGGACAAGTGATCAACGCCAGGTGGCTGCGACAGCGCCTCGACGAGGACCCGGCGGAGCAGATGCGACGGGTAACCTGCCCGATACTGGCCATCACCGGCGAGAAGGACGTTCAGGTCGACCCGAAGGATGCGGCCCGGATAGCCACGCTGGCCCGTGGCGAGGTGGAGTACCACATTGTCCCGGACCTGACGCACATTTTGCGGGCAGATGAGGGGCCGGCGTCGCTCCTCACGTACGAGAAGCTCCTGAAGAAGCCGGTTGAGCCGTCGGTCCTGGAACTCATCGGCGAATGGCTGAAGGCCAGGACCCACGGCGGCGCAACCGCGCAGCCAATGCTGGAGAGCGATAGCCCACGCGGCGGGTGAGCGTTCTGACGGCCTCGCGGTCGCTCGGCGCGTGCCCGTCCAGCCAGGAACGCCCGGGACCGCTCACCCTTCGACAGGCTCAGGGCGAACGGTTGGAATGCCCATCTCCACTAGGAAGCCCGGAGCACCCGCTCCAGGAAAGCGTACGTGTCATCCACCGTTCGTGGTGAGCCCTTCGACAGGCTCAGGGCGAACGGTTGGAATGCCCATCTCCACCAGGCAGCCCGGAGCATCCGCTCCAGGAAAGCGTACGTGTCATCCACTGTTCGTGGTGAG
>JAXHUA010000136.1:0-5010 GCA_034189695.1 Chloroflexota bacterium
CCTACACCCACGCCCGCGTCTACACCGACGCCGACACCAACGCCTACGCCTACACCGACGTCTACACCCACGCCCACTCCTACGCCGGCGTCTACGCCAACGCCTACACCGACGCCCACTCCTACGCCGGCGTCTACGCCAACGCCTACACCGACACCCACGCCAACGCCTACACCAACAATGACGCCGACACCCACGCCTACACCGACGCCGACACCGACGCCTACACCAACGCCGACGCCGACGCCAGTCGAGCTGTTCTCCGACAGCTTCGAGAACGCCGACGACTGCCTCCTCAACTGGGTGCAGGACGACCAGGAGGACTGGTTCTGCGATACCGAACACGTCTTCGAAGGCTCCCACTCAGCCGGCGTCGACGGCAGGGCCACCGACGCCACCATCACCCTCAAAGACCCCATCGACCTCAGTGGTATGTCGCAGGCCACCCTCTCCTTCCATTGGCTCATCGAGGACAGCTACGGGAGCGGTGAGTACCTCGCCCTTGATCTCTGGAACGGCTCCTCATGGGTCGAGGCAGACCGCCTCAGCGGCAACGTCGATCCAGAGGAGGTGTGGCACAATGAGAGCATTGACCTCCTCGCCGACTACCTCACACCCGACTTCAAACTGCGCTTCCGCGCCGACACTGGCTCCTACGCCGACGACGCCAGCGTCGACGTCGTCAGCGTCACTGGTGTCCCGACGGCGCCAGCAGCAATGACCATGCACGTCAGCGACATCGATATGGGCCTCACCTCCCTCGACTGGTCAACCCGTGCCACCGCCACGGTGAGCGTGGTAGACTCCAGCAACCAGCCGGTCCCAGGCGCCACTGTCTACGGCCACTGGGAGGATGCCGCCAGCGACATCGATGCAGGGACGCTGAACAGTGACGGCCAGGTCACGTTGAAGTCTGACCCGGACAGGTCCCTCGCCGTGACAGCCCTCTCACGCACTGAGACGGTCTTCACCTTCGTGGTCGATACGATCGAAGGCAGGGGGTGGACATACGACCCAGAAGCGAATGTCGAGACGGCTGATTCCATAAGCGCCATATTCCCGCCGCCGCCGCCAAATCCGGCGGCGACACCCACCCCCCGGGCCACCCCGACACCACACCCAAGCCCCACCGCTGGGCCTGGTGAGCCCCCCAGCCCGACACCTCCCGGCCCCGACTCCACACCGCCTCCTTCGGAACCCGGTGGAGAGGGGACCATCTCGGTCGGTGAAGGGCACCTGTCCATAGAAGGCGCCAGAGTCACCCTGAGATTCGACGAAGGGGCCTTCGAGGGCGAGGCCCTCGTTGCCGTCGAATCCATACCATGCACGGATTGCATTGCCCCACCCGCGGGCTACCGAGTTGGCGACACCTGCTTCCGTATAACCGCCACAGTTGACGGCGCATCGCTGTCCAGGCTCGCAGCGAACGTGACCGTATGTGTTGAGTACTCCGACGGCGATGAGGCAGCCGCCGAGGGCAACCCCCCACGGTTGCGACTCTCTTACACTGACCCCGCCTCCAATCAGTGGCAGGTGTTGCCTACAGAGCTCCACACGACGTCGGGGACGGTGTGCGCCACCACCGACCATCTTGGCGATTGGGCGGTGCTTTCGACAGTCCCGACCGGTGGTCTGGCCTGGTGGCACTACCTGCTCGTGGTGGGCGTGGGCGCCCTCGTCGTTCTGCTGTCCCACACCCCCAAACGGCAGACCACGGCCTTCAGGCCGGGAGGCGAGCCGGAACCAGACGACGACGATTGAGTCACCGTCAGGTCGACGAGGCTGTACCGCACGCATGCAACGGCCCTCACGGGACTAGAGGCCGATTCCCGCCCGGTACGGAGGAGCGGCCGACCGTCATGTATACCACTGTTCCCTTACGTGCTTCCGCCGCTTCTGCTACAATTGGGTTGAAGGCCACCTGACGGCAGATGTGTGCGCCAGCATCGATGGCCGCAATCCGCTGCCCCTGATGAGCCGAGTTCGTATCCTCCCGCTCATTCCTGACGAAAGGAGGGCCACAATGGACTTGCGCGACCAAGTGTGCAAGCTTGTTGACTACTGGATTGACCACAACCATGAGCACGAGGTGGAGATGCAGGAGTGGGCCGGCAAGGCCAATCCTCTGGGGCCTCAAGTGGCCGACGCGCTCCAGAAGGCCGCAGCCAGTCTTGCCGAAGCCAGCGCCGCCCTGGCGAAAGCGAAAGAGGCACTGCAGAATCCACCGGAAGGCTGAGTCGCACTGGCATTCCTGCACACGGGAGGTGAACCGATGTGTCTCGGAAAACTGTACCAGGATGAGGACCAGGGGGAGCCTGTCCTCGAAAGCATCGCCCATCTCAGGCTGGAGGATGGCAAGGTCGAAGTGGAGACCCTGTTTGGGGAGAAGAGGCTCCTCCAGGGCAGGCTTCGAGAAATCGACTTCCTTCAGTCAAGGATTATCGTGGAATCGTAGCGGTGCCGCACGGGTGACGGACCTGGCAGATATGGAGGAAACGGGCTCTTGCGCATCGTGCGCTTCGCCAAGTCGGGCCAGGTGAGGTATGGCCTGCTCGACCACACCACGGTGCTGGGCCTGCAATGCAGTCCCTTCGAGTGCCCCGACGTGCCCGTCCGCCCACCCCTTCTTGACGGGGTCACCTACCAGGTCGACGACGTAGGACTCCTCTGCCCATGTACACCGTCCAAAGTGGTCTGTCTGGGTCTGAACTACCGCAGCCATGCCAGGGAGCTCGGCATGCCCGTCCCAGACGCCCCGGTCATCTTTCTCAAGCCATCCACGGCCGTAATAGGGCCTGAGGAACCCATTGTTCTACCACACATATCCAGGCGCGTGGACTACGAAGGTGAGCTGGGCGTCGTCATTGGGAAGCGGGCGAAGAACGTAGCCGCAGAGGAAGCAGACCGCTACATCCTCGGCTACACCTGTTTCAATGACGTTACTGAACGCATGGTCCAGAGAGAAGACGGCCAGTGGACCAGGGCCAAGAGCTACGACACCTTCGCACCTCTGGGCCCGTGGATTGAGACCGACTTCGACCCGGGCGATGTCGGGATAGAGACCTACCTCAACGGTGTGCTGAAGCAGTCGGGGCGCACCAGCGACCTGGTCTTTGGTGTCGACTATCTGCTCAGCTTCATCTCGCAGGTCATGACCCTGCTACCCGGTGACGTAATAGCGACGGGCACCCCATCTGGAATCGGGCCCATGAACCCAGGCGATACAGTTGAAGTTACAGTGGAGTCAATCGGCACCCTCAGGAATGCCGTTGTGGCGAACCAGACATAGCGCGGCGCACACGCCAGGCTACCCCCTCGCATACGTGCCTTTCCCGACTCAGTGGTAGTGGTCGTAGCATTCCTCCCAACCATCATCATACCCCTGCCAGTAGCGCAGCCACCAGACATCCCCTCTTCCTTCCTCATAGCCGTCGTCGTACCCGTCCTCGTACCCTTCGTCGTAGCCTTCAGTGTATCCCTCATCTTGCCCCGCAGCGTAGCCGTCAGAGTAGCCCTCGTCTATTCCGACAGCGAGACCCAAGTCGTAGCCGGTGTCGTTCCCGGCCAGGTACCCGGCGCTATACCCGGTAGCGTTGCCCTCAGCGTAGCCAGTATCGAATCCGGCGGCGTAGGCCTGCTGGCGCCCCAGGTAGTACGTACCTACGCCACATCCCGCCAGCAGCGCGAGAAGCACTACGACGCCTACAGCGATCTGCCACACGGCGAAGCCACGCCAGGGCCTCATGGTAAGCCAGCGCGTCACAACGCCGAAACCCTCGCCACCACCACCTTCAGGCTCACCCTCACCGTGCTCTTCTGGCATCCCCTCGTTCACTGTATCCTCATCCATGTACGACCTCCTGCCTCCATGTTACTCCGACCACGCTGCGAATCCTCCCAACCCGACCACTCCCCGACAAGACAGAATCAGGCACCTCTTCTCTGCACAACAGCCATTGTATCACATGCCATGGAGCCCTCGGTACAGCCATCCCGCCACCAGGCACATAATGCCAGCACAACGGAATGGGCCACGCACGGTCAGGGCAACAACAGCGTCATCGAGTATGCCACCCCCCTTGACTCCCACACCGCGCCAGCGTAGTCTATCCCCCCTGGCGCAGGGTCGGGTGCTGCTTGCCACGCTGTGCAGATGTGCGGGAGGAGGAATGGTTGAGAAGTCCGAGTACGCTGCCGGGTTGAAGGCATGCGAGCTGTTCGCTGTGCTCAGCGACGGGGAACTGGATGACCTGCTCACCACAATGGGTACGTGCTGTCGGATGGAGGAGTACGAGGCTGGTGACACCGTATTCAATCAGGGAGAGCTGGCTACGAGAGCGTACGTGGTCGTAGACGGGCAGATACTAATCAGTAGAAGCTTCTCACTGGGAGACAGAATGGCAACCAAGACGATCGCCCTTCTGGGAAAAGGCAGGGCGATGGGCTGGTCTGCGTTGGTATATGAGGACCACTACGCATCGGCGTCCGCCCTGTGCCAGAAGCCGACGCGTCTCGTAGCCCTGGAAGGACACGCCCTTCGCCAGGCGTTGGAGCAGGACCACAGCGTGGGCTTCAGGGTAATGAGAAGGCTCGCCACCATGCTGGGCGACAGACTCCAGTCGGCGTACAGCGCCATCGAAACCCACCTGTAGCTGACGGATACTGCTCCATTTTGGTTGGTAGGTAGTATTCACTACCTCACCCTAGCCAGCATCGGCATGGCGCGTGCTGATGTTCTTCCCGCCTGCTGACGCCTTTTATTCACAATCTTGAAGCCACTTGAAGTGTAGGCAGGACGTGCCATTTCTACGGGTACACTGATTATCTCCGAGGCGACCACACGCCCAAAGCCCGCCTTCTGCCCGTCAGCTACGATGTCGCGCCAGTTCCGATAGGGGAAGTCGATACCTGCTGCTTTCGCGGGGGTCATCCCTAGGCTCTCGTGCGGTCTGAAGAAGTTATAGTGCAGGAGCCAGCCGTCGGTTATGAGCTTGGCACTCCTGATACCCT
>JAXHUA010000137.1:0-6665 GCA_034189695.1 Chloroflexota bacterium
CCGGTGATAACCCGTCACCTGAGTGAACTCGTCCAGTATCACCCCTTTCCCGTTGCGGTTGGCCCTCTCGTACCTCTCCTTCATCACCTCGGTATACTCTGTCACGCTGCCTCTACTCATGTCATGCCTCTCATTGGGTAACACCCTTTTTGAGGCAACGATACCCCACTCGGTAACATTTATTATGAGGCAATTCGGGTTCTTTACACGGGGGTGCGTCTCGGTCTAGAATGGGTATGCGCGATGCGGGTGTAACTCAGTGGTAGAGTTCCTGCTTCCCAAGCAGGCTGTCGTGGGTTCGAGTCCCATCACCCGCTCCACAAGACCTCCGGTTTTGCCTAACACACGGCATTGTCGTCCCCGGTTGTTCTGATGCCTGGAACTCCGTGCCTATGCCAGCTTTGACGGACTGTCCAATCACCGGCAGACACTTCTGGAAAAAGCGGACTGAATGCCTGCACATCAGTATGAGTTGAGTCTGGCTAGAGCTGACTCGATTGCCTCTGGCAGAATAGCTACAATGTAGTCATCTGCTATCTGTCGGAAGTCGTTGTCCCTTGTGACGACGATGTCACATTCCATGATGAGTGCTGCTAGGTGAATTGCGTTCGCCGCTCCAATGCTAGTGCCCGCGCAGAACTCCTCCGCTTTGTCCCAGAAGTCCCCGCGTAATGGATGGACAAACTGCAGGAAAGGGTAGCGAGTCTTCAGACCATCGTGCAGCTGATCGTAGATTGAGTCGAATTGCCGCTTGTGGAGCCCCTTTCCGACCTGGCTTCGGTCGCCCAACAGCCCGCGTACCTGTGAGAGCAGTAGGCCTTGATCGCGAAGCATGCTCACGTATTCTTCCTCTTGCTCGAAGTCCAGCATCTCTAGCACGGTGAAGCGTGACGTTACGCATGACCAACCCTCATCACTTATGCGGGCCATGAGCTCAACTGAAGGGGGCCATCTGCTGTGCATGGCATCAAGGATGACATTCGTATCAAGGTAGAGACGCAGTCCTGCACTCCTCTGAGCCATGTCTACTTCTTCTTGCGCGGCTTGGGGTTAGGTGGCTGCTTTCGCTTCTTGACGAGCGGCGTCGACTTCCCCATCTTACGCTTCGTGCTCTTGGCTGAAGCGGTTCGTTTCCCGGACACGCTCTTTTTGCTGGGATTAGAGTCCCGGCCTCACATCGTTCATGTAGTCGCGCCGATTATATCACATCCCGTGGCGGTCAAATTGCGCGCATTGAGCACTGTTGGCTTCGCATCGCTGCGCATGAACGCAATCATCCGCCCTCTGCCCCGTGTGGTGTGGGCTTTCTTGCGTCCATCGTCATCACCTCTAGTTGGCAACGAGGGCTGTGACAAGTTGTATATCACGCTACGCTATGGAGTGGACAACCTGGCGCTGATAAGGCGATTGAGACTAACGTTTGCCTCTGCGGCTTCCACGGCCAGCTTCCGATGCAATTCAGATGGCACGCGAACGGTGAAAACGCCAGAGTAGTGTCTGGTCGCGAGTGGTTCAGGGATAGGTTCACCATTGGCCTGCATATCTGAAATGACCTCTCGCACCACACCCCGTATACCGTCAAACGCTGCCGGTGCGCTTTCGGCCAGCCAACTCAAGCTGGGAAACTCTGCACATAGACCGACGAACTCCCCGTCATCATCTGACCAGAAGACTCGATACGTATAGCGGTCAATTGCCGCCACCATGTTCTACCTCCAACCTTTCCAGGGCTCTTGGTACCTGTCTCACTTGATATACTTTTGCTTTGCCCTTGTCGTCTTGTATGTTTATTCTCGGGTCACCCTGCCACGGAGTCTTGTATATGACGTGGCTCCCTTTCCGGCGGGCAGCGCCAAAGTAGTACTCGCAGACTCGGCAAATGTCGTCGAACCCAACATTGTGCGGGTTCCTTTTCATCTGTTTGATTACTTCATCTATGGAACCCATCAGTCTCTGTAATTGGATGATACCACTATTGATACCATATGTCAAGCTCTGCCAGGGTTCCTCCGCGTCAAAGCGATGCTCCACCTTGCTGTGATGTCCAGCCGGGCGACGGTCTGCCTCCAGCCTTCTGCGGTGGCCAACAGAGGACACCTTCAAGAGCGTTTGTCCGTACCATGTTCCGGGGGCATCCGCCTCGTTGATGCCCCCTTCTCTTCATGAGACTCCGCTCGGCTCTCACTGTTTGTGGACCGCGTTAGCGAATGTCAGTCAGGCCTTTCCGGGCGGTCTGCTCTGTGCGGCGGGAAACCCGCCCTCGTTCAGGTAGGAATACGCCTCACCCTGCGTGTGGCTCACTCGTCGCATGCTCCCGCTTCGCTGTTGCCTCGCGCTCTTGAGGCGTCAGCGGTCTCTCCTTCCACGACATCCACCACAGGACTCTGAGGTGGCGGCCCGCGGCGTACGGTTGTGAGCCGGCCTTGGCCGACCCCATGTGAAAGGCAATATTCCGCTTGAGGATAGCGATTCGCCTGGTCCTAACGCCGCAGTCCAGCATGAATCGATGCCTCTTGAAGGCGCCGTACTCACGCAGGCCGAGCCGCCGGTATTTCGGGTCCGTCCAGACCGCCGCAACGGACGCCTGGTTGTTCAGGACATCGATCTTGTAGGGCGGTTCGCCGAGGCAGTCCTTGGCCTCCTGGGTCATGGCGACCCATCCGATGCTGCCGAGCTCCCGGCCGACGAAGATACAGAAAGCCACTGCCCCTCTGTCCAGCGCCTTCCGGGCGTTGAGTGTGTGCGAGCGGAATTCAAGTCCATCAGCCTCCAGCTCATCGGCCTGCCGGTTGCTGGAGACCATTGCCAAGGTGAAGTCTTCCATCCTGGGCAGGAAATCGGCCTCGTTCTGTGTACGTACGTTTTCCAGGTTGCGCTCAAGGAGGTAGTAGGTCTGATACTGAAAGATGTGTCCCACCACGAATGCGAACGCCCTCCCGGCCAGTGACGCCAGCCCCTCGGTACGGCGGATGCGCTCCGCTCTTCTCAGCAGCGTGCCTGGTCTATGCACCATGCTCTCCCGTTCTCCCGTGTCCCTCAGGCGTCAATGGTGTTTCCCGCCACGACCTCCACCACAGGACTCTGAGGTAGCGGCCCTCGGCGTACGTCACGTCGCCGACCTTGGCTGACCCGCTCAGCGCCGCGACGTTGCGCTTCTCGACACAGGCCCGGCTGATGCCGATGTCCCTGTCAAGGAAGAACTGACGCATCTTAGAGAAACGGTAGGCCCCAAGGCCCATTCGCCTGTATTTCGGGTTCGTCCAGACACCCCCTGTCCAGCCTTCATGGTCGGAGAAGTCCACCTCGACCGGCGGGTCACCAAAGGTGTCCTTCGCTTCCTGACTCAGGGCAATCCACGATATGGCGGCAAGCTCCCGGCCGGCGAAAACGCAGATAGCCGCCGCACCGGCGTCCAGTGCTTTGTCGGCGTTGACGAAGTGTGGATATGAGCGAAACTCAAGGCCATCCTTTTCCAGTTCCCTTGCCATCTGGCTTCCCGTGACTACCCTGAACGTCACGTCCACCCCGGGCGTTGGGCGAGCTTCGTTCAGGTGTGGGGTTCTTTCGTAGTGATTCTCAGCAAGGTACCAGCGCTGGTATACGAAGAAGCGGCTGGCGGCGAAGCTGAGGACCCGCCTCATCAGGTGCACCGGCCCTTCGGTCTCGTAGACGCGTTTCGCTCTTCTCCACAAGAGTGTCAGCTTTCGCATTGCCCGTCCTCGGCCAGCGGTCTTTGCTTCCAGGACCTCCACCAGAGGACTCTGAGGTAGCGTCCTTCGGCACATGGGCTGTGATAGAAGCTTGCACGGCTTCTGATGGTAGGGAGGTTGCCCTTGGCAATCGCAGCTCGCCTCACCTGGATTCCGCTGTCCAGGACGAGCCTGAGGTACATGTACCTGTTGTATACGCGCAGCCCCAATCGCCGGTACTTGGGATTGGTCCACAATCCTCCACCTACCGATTCTCTGTGCCCGAAGTCAACCTTGTAGGGCGGCTCACCCAGGCTGTCCTTCGCCTGCTGGCTCGCGGCAAACCATCCGATATTCGCAAGCTCCCGGCCCACGAAGATACACATCGCTATGGCCCCGCTATCGAGCCTCTTCCTGGCGTTCGGAATGGTGGAGCGAAACTCGAACCCTTGGGCCTCCAGTTCATCCGCCTGTTCGTTCGAAGTGACTACTTTCGGGATGAAATCGTCCGTCTTGGGCATGAAGTCGGCTTCCTTCAGCTCTGGCAGGTCCTTCGTATACTCAGCGTAGATGTAGTAGGTCTGGTACTCGAAGAACAGGCGAATGATGAGGGCGACTGCTCGCCTCAGCAAGGGCAACAAGCCCTCTGTCTGGTAGATCTGCCCCGCTCTTTTCAACAGGAATGTCAGCTTCTGCATTGGTCGCCCTCGGTCAGGGGCCTTTCTTTCCAGGACCTCCACCAGAGAACCCTGAGGTAGCGTCCTTCGGCATAGACCTCGCTGCCAAACCTGGCCTCGGCGGTCTGTGAGGGGTTGTTCTTCTTCTCGATAACGTATCGTTCTGTATGGAAACCCCTCTCCAGCGGGTACTCAACGGTCCTGGTTATGTTGTAGAGATGGAGCCCCATTCGCCTGTGCTTCGGACTGGTCCAGTAGCCGCCGACCCATGCCTCGCCGCCGGCGAAGTCCACCTCGACCGGAGGTTCATTGAAGCTGTCTTTCGCTTTCTGGTCAAGGGCAACCCAGGCGATGCTCCCCAACTCCTGGCCTACGAAGACGCAGAACGCCATCGCGCCGCTGTCCAGTCTCCGTCGCGCGTTGACTGAATATGAGCGAAACCCAAAGCCCTCGGCTTCCAGCTCGTCGGCCTGCCGATTCGTGGACACCATCTTGCACGTGAGGCGGTCGATCTGGGGGAGAAGGCTGGCCCTGTCGAGCGAGCGGACTCTCTCCAGGTCATATCTGTACAGGTAATAGCTGCGGTGCTCGAAGAAGTGAGCCATCACGAATGCCAACGCGCGACGCGCCAGGGGGCCCCGCCCCTCGGTCTGGACGATTCGCTTCGCTCTTCTTAACAGGAAGGTCAGCCTCTGCATTGCCCGTCCTCGGCCAGCGGCGTTTCCTTCCACGACCTCCACCACAGGACTCTGAGGTAGCGTCCTTCGGCACATGGCCCCGGAAGGAAAGCCGGGCGACTCGTCTGGGCGGCGACGTTGTCCGTGGCGATCGCTGTTCGGGTTGTCTCGATTCCGTTCTCTTGCAGGAATCCCAGTGCCTTGAAGCTGCTGTACCGGAGCAGCCCCAGTCGCCGGTACTTGGGGTTGGTCCACAGCCCTCCCGAGAACGCTTCCTTGTGGCGGAAACGGACTGAGTAGGGCGGCTCACCCAGGCTATCATGCGCGGGCTGAGTCATGGCGAGCCATTCTATGCAAGCGAACTCCCGGCCCACGAACGTGCAGAGCGCCACTGCACCCTTCTCCAGTCTCCTTGCTGCCCCTGCAACCTGTGAGCGAAACTCAAAGCCCTGAGCCTCCAGGTCATCCGCTTCTTCGTTGGACCTGACTACCTTCGAGACGTAATCGTCAACCCTGGGCTTGAAATCAGCTTCGCCGGGTGCCTGGATCCTGGCCACGGGGTCGGCATAGACGCAGTACGTTTGGCGAAAGAACACCATGCCGAGGCCGAACGCCAGCCCCCGTTTCACCAGGAGTGCCAGCCCATCGGTCTCATGGATCTCCTTCGCCCTTCTCAACAGGAAGATCAGCTTCCGCATTGCCCGCCTTCGCCGATGGGAGTTTCCTTCCAGGACTTCCACCACAGGATTCTGACGAAGCGGCCCCTCGCGTAGATCGTTCTGCCTGCCTCCGCGGCAATCCGGGTCGCGGCCGCCGCGTCCTTCTCGGTGGTGTAGCCAAGGATAGCCACGCCGCCGCGCTCACGCAGGAACTGCCGGAGCTTGTACGAACGGTACGTGCGGAAGCCCATCCTGCGGTACTTCGGATTGGTCCAGACGCTGCCGGAGAATGATTCCCCCCTTGCGAAGTCAAGCTTGATGGGAGGCTCATTGAGAGCGTCCATGGCGCGCTGGGTGAGCGCGACCCAGCTTATCGCCGCGAGCTCCCGTCCAACGAAGAGGCAGAAAGCGGTTGCGCCGCTATCGAGCGCCTTTCTCCCGTCAACGAAGTGGGGGTGTGACCGAAAGCAGTAGCCGTCTGCCTCCAGTTCGTCCGCCTCCCTGTTGGTAGCGACGATCTTGAGGAAGAGGTCGTCCACCTGCGGCACCGGAGGAGCCTCCTCGCCCTGTCGAGCGTTGTCGAGCCAGCGCACGGTCAGGTAGTAGGCTTGGTGGTCGAAGAAGCACCTCGCTGCGAAGCTGGCTCCCCGCCTCGCGAGGGGGGCGAGCCCTTCGGTGTGGTAGATTCGCCTGGCTCTTTCGAGCAGAGTCGCGATAGTCTGCATTGGACGGCTTGCGCTACGATTGCATTCTAGCACGGATGGTCAGCCAGTTGACAGTGATAGCGGCTCTGTGTTATATGTGTGCTTCGCTGGGAGCGCTGTTTCGGGCATTCGCTCAGAAACGGCCCGGACTTGTGGTCAGGTCGAACAGGCCAGGCCCCCTCTTTGATGCATGATGCATTTGTGGTGGGTCTGGCCTTTGTCTTCTGGAGCGGGGGTGGGGGTTTGGGGCAGTCGCTGT
>JAXHUA010000138.1:0-29517 GCA_034189695.1 Chloroflexota bacterium
TAGACTAATACAAGTGGGGAAGACCCTGTCGTAGTCCTGTGGCGGGGGTAGGATTCGAACCTACGAAGCCTCTCGGCGGCAGATTTACAGTCTGCTGGTTTTAGCCACTCACCCACCCCGCCCCATACCTCGACCCCCGTCGCGCTCCCACAAGCCCGAGAGCGGATTCGAACCGCTACCCTACCGATTACAAGTCGGTTGCGCTACCATTGCGCCACTCGGGCAGCATCGCCAACAGGCGTTCTGCTTCACGTAAGATTATCACCTTTCCACGGTGTTGTCAAATTGCGCCACGCCTGAGAGACGCGTGTCATGCGGCATGGTCACAGGCGGTCGCGTAACGACACGACTGCGTGAGCAAGTGGCTGACAGGCCGTCGGCGTGTTGTGCCGGGGATGCGTGATAGGCGACAGAACTCGCGAGGCCCTGAACCTGCTGTGCTATAATGGCGCCACGCTTGACAGGATCGGGGGTGCCATGGAGTTCGCAAGGAGAACGAAGACCACCGAGTTCTTGGTTCCATCGCGCCAGTTCGGAAGTGAGGTGCAGACCATTGAATATCGCCTGGACCCGTTGACCGGTTCCGAAGCCAGGTTGAATCTGCGGAGGGCGCGCAGGGTGAAGCAGGCGCAGCGGACGGGGGCGGACCTGAGCCTGGTGCTCGAGGGGTCGAAGGCTGACTGCTTCTTCTGTCCCGAGAACATGGAGAGCCAGACGCCTGAGTTCCCCCCGGCGCTATCGCCAGAGGGGAGGATCAGAAAAGGTGAGTGCGTTGTGTTCCCGAACCTGTTTCCATTCGCGCGCTACCACGCTGTCGGAACGTTGACGGCAAGGCACTACCTCGATCTGGACGAATTCACTCCCGAGATGCTTTCGAATAACCTCGCTGCGACGAGGGAGTACCTTGCACGAGTACATGGCCTGAATCCAGGGACGCGGTATCCGATGTGGATATGGAACCACATGCCCCCAAGTGGGGCCAGTGTCATTCATCCGCATGTCCAGATTGTCGTGGATTGCTCGCCTGCACCTGAGGTGGAGAGGGTTCTGCAAGGAGGCGAGCAGTACTTGAGGACGCACGGCGTCAGCTACTGGGACGACCTCGTTGGCCGCGAGCGCGAGCTGGGTGAGCGGTACATCGGTGAAAACGAGTCACTGGTGGTACTCGCAAGCTATGCCCCCCGGGGGAACCGGGACGTCCAGCTGGTATTCAAGAACGCCAGCGGTATCGCGGGTCTCGATGAGAAACAGACGACAGATTTCTCGAAGGCAATCGTGCAGGTGCTGCGAGGCTACAAGGAAATGGGCGTGGACTCGTTCAACCTGGTCACCTATTCGGGGCCCATTGGC
The DNA here is from genome assembly GCA_034189695.1 of Chloroflexota bacterium. Taxonomy (GTDB): domain Bacteria; phylum Chloroflexota; class Dehalococcoidia; order E44-bin15; family E44-bin15; genus JAXHUA01. Next base: position 1,351 of record JAXHUA010000138.1, read on the forward strand.
GAGGAACTCCCATATCATCGTCTCAGCGCAAGAGTCATCTCGAGGCCGGGATTCCACCCGTTCTACACCAGCGACTGTGGCTTCATGGAGCGGTTCTTCGATGTCTGGGTCATCGAGTCCCTGCCTGAGGACGTCGCCAAGGGCATGAGGCACCTGTTCTGAGCGTCGGTCAGTCATCCCAGAGGGGGTTCATGACGAGGCCGGTCGGGGTCTTGGGATAGAAGTAAGTGGACTTCTGGGGCATCCTGTTTCCCTCGTCCGCCACAGCCAGCATCGTAGATACCAGCGTGGGGTTGAGCAGGAAGGCCAGCTGGCACTCGCCGGAATCGACCTGGGCCAGCGCCCCACGTGCGTCGCGTGTGTAGTCCAGACAGACCTCCGCCATCTCTCTCGTGGTTATGCCGAGCAACTGATGGAAAATGGACCGATGCAAAACATATACGTCCAGGCTGCTCAGTGAGCCCGGCTCGTCGAGTGGCGCGGGTTTCTGCCTCAGTGTCAGCAAGCGGAGGCTTCGACCGTCCAGTCCGTAAAGGCCGAACGAGGTCTGTCTTTCGCCTCGTTGCTCCAGCGTCGCCAACCAGTCTTCCAGGGTTGCATCGGCATCGGGCGAGGGCGGAAGGATTTCGTGATCGAAGTATGCGTCGAGTTCGTGCTTCAGTAGAGGCAGTCTTCGGTCGTCAAGCCCGCGCAGAACCCTGTGTGTTGGTGCCATGACGAGGCTCGGGTCATCGGCATCGGTCAGGGTCATCATGACATAATCCACTGGCTCCGGCTTGCAGGACCAGCCGATGCGCTTCTCGCGGCGGAACGCCAATGCCGTCTCGTACCGGTGGTGCCCGTCCGCGATGTAGAACGTCTTGTCGGCGAAGAAGTCACGCACGCGGGCAATGGCCCCCTCGTCGGTGACGACTGACACGGAGAGCCCCACACCATCGCGGTCCACGGCCTGGTAGACGGCCCTGCCACGCGCTTCTCTGAAAAGAGGAAGGACTCCCTCGCCTCGATGGCGATACAAAGCCATTATGGGGCTGGTGTTCGCATTGCACGCCCTCATAAGCCGGAGGCGGTCTTCTCCGGCGCGTCCGATGGTCACCTCGTGAGGGCGCACCCATCCACTGCCGAAGTCCTCAAGCCTCACACGGGCGACCATGCTGAAGCGGCTCTTCTGGGAATCCTGGTATGCGAATCGATGCTCCACAAGATAAAGGGCAGGTCTATCCTCCTGGATGAGGATTCCCTGGCGCAGCCAGGACTGCAGGGTTGTTGCGGCTCTGGTGTATCTGTTGTCGTGAGGAGAGTCGTCAGGTCGCTCCAACCCGAACTCGACCCTGATGACGTTGTGAGGACTCCTATCGTGGTAGGAAAGCTGCTCCTGGGGTGAGATAACGTCGTAGGGCGGGCAAATCAAATCGGACAGATCGCTGAAACGCTCGGAATCGTAGCGAATGCCCTGAAACGGTACTACATCGGCCAAACTGTGTTTCCCCTGTGAATCGAGCATAGCAGGGAAGGGGAGCGTCGGTCAATCTCATATTGCCCTGGCGCTTGCCTTCCTCGCAGGTTGCGGTGAGCGGCCTGTACTCCGCCCTCAACGCGCTTGGGGGCGAAGGTGCCGGAGTGTCGGGTTGCCTCCGAATGAGCCGACGCCCGGGTCTCTACACCCAGGTGCAACCCTTCGCCTCTTGATGGGTCGAAGGGTTGACACTCCAGTGTGCCCTTGTTGTTGATGCCTGACTGGCCGGGGTCACATGGCCGCCATCCCGGGACTTCGTGTCGGCTAGGGTATTTGCCAGAACTTGCCCTCGCTCTTGACAGAGGGCGCGAGCACCATCTCGGCCTGCTGCATCTCCCTTATGTTGAGGGCGCCGCACATTCCCATTGAGTTGCGCAAGGCTCCGATGTAGTTCTGGGTCCCGCTGGTGACAGTAGACGGCCCCAAAAGGATCTGCTCCAGAGGGCCGCTGGTGCCCACCTTGATCCGCGTACCTCGAGGTAGAGCGGCGTGAGGGGTAGACATGCCCCAGTGATAGCCCCGACCTGGCGCCTCCTTAGCCTGGGCGAAGATGGAGCCCAGCATGACGGCATCGGCCCCACAGGCGAACGCTTTGCACAAATCGCCGCCGGTGCGGATACCCCCGTCCGTTATGATGGCAACGTATCTTCCGCTCTCCTGGAGGTATTGCTCCCTGGCGGCAGCGCAGTCCATCGTTGCCGTTGCCTGTGGAACGCCCATTCCCACTACCTCTCTGGTGGTGCATGCCGCGCCGGGTCCGACGCCTACAAGTACGCCGGAGACTCCCTCTCTCATCAGGGCCAGGGCGGCGCCGTAGCTGACGCAATTGCCCACGACCAGTGGAACGGGCAGAAGCTGGCAGAGTTCGGAGAATATGAGGCCGTGGTAGCTCTTCGACATGTGCTTAGCGGAGGTCACCGTGGACTGGACGACGAACACATCCACACCCGCGTCCACGGCAACGGGCGCGAACTTCTTGGTGTTCTGCGGCGTAACCGAAACGGCGCACAGGGCGCCGCCGACCTTGATTTCCCCTATCCGCTGTCCAATAAGATGCTCCTGCACCGGCTCCGAGTAGACCTTCTGAAGAAACGGCGTCACCTCATCCTGTGGCTTCTCGGCTATCTCGGCAAGAACCTCATCGGCGTTCTCATAGCGCGTCTGTAGCCCGTCGAGGTTGAGCACCGCGAGACCGCCCAGCGCACTCAACTCCACCGCGAACCGCGGGTCCACCACTGCGTCCATAGCGGAAGCAAGGATAGGGAGCGGAAACGTGAGACCACCGAGGTGGAACTCAGTGCTCACCTGATCAGGGTTCACCGTGACTTCCCCGGGGACGATCGCTACATCATCGAAACCGTAGCCGCGCCTCATTTCCTTGAAGCGAGGAACATCCATAGGCTATCCTTTCTTGGCATTTGTCTTGGGGCACACTATAGCAAACGGTCATATCGAAGTCAACGAGATACGCTCGGTCACAGCCGATAGAGCTTCCGGAAGATGGGTCGTGGCGTCGGCCTGGCGGTGCGAGGCCATACTGTTCTGGGCCTGTTGATTGGCTGGCGTCGTCAGAAGGCGTGGCGGCGACTGCGCTGGACGCCGGCGTCGCTCGATAGTATAATCTGATGGGCGGGGCCAGGCTTCCGCCCGCGAGGCGATGCTCAAAGGGAGGCGAGTGTGAAAAGAAAAGAGGAATCGACTCGAGAGGAGTTGAAAGCTACCAAGAGGGAGGTGTTGGGGAAGAAGGTGAGGTTTCTACGGCGAGACGGGCTCACTCCTGCCAATGTCTATGGCGCGAGGACGCAGTCGATCCCTCTACAGATTGAGACTCCCGTTCTGGAGCAACTCCTGGCCAGAGCGGGCAGGAACGCTTTGATTACTCTCAGAATCGATGGGAAGCGCAAGCTGGCCATGATTCGAGACATCGATCGTGATTCGCTGAGCGACGCCTTGCTGCACGTGGGTTTCTTCCAGGTTGAGATGACCCACAAGGTCAGAGCCGAGGTGCCGATCGTCCTGGTCGGCGAGTCGTCCGTGAGCAAGAGCAGCCGGCTGATGCTGCTGCACAACCTGTCTGCCATCAACGTTGAGGCACTCCCGGCGAACCTGCCGAGGAGCATTGAGGTCGATATATCGGGACTGGCCGAAGCGACGGATGCTGTACATGTGAGAGATATGTCGGTTGGAGAGGGCGTGGAAGTACTCGCTGAGGCCGATGAGGTCGTGGTCCAAGTGGTGGAGAGCCGCGTCGCTGTCGAGGAAGTCGTGGCGGAGGAGGAGGTCGGAGAGGAGATGGCGGAGGAGGCCCCAGAGGCTGAGGCCGAGCCTGAGGCATGACTGTCTCTCACGAACGGGCATCTGACCTGGAGGACACGTTCAGGTAACCGGCAGAGGCTTTGGGACCTCTCACAGATGGTCACGCGAGGCGCCAATTCGCGTCAGATGGCGATGCGTTGCCGCTCAGGAGGGCAGGTGGGCCCCGACGAAACTGTGCTGGCCTCGAATGAACTCGTCTATTCTCATTTCCTTCTTACCCTCGAGTTGCACTCTCAACAGTTGAAGGATACTGTCGCCGGTTTGTACACCGACCCCACCCGCCTGGAGGGGCACTACTTCACCCGGTTCGGCTGCTGCTCCAGGCATGCATCTGGCCTCCATGATCTTGAGAACCTTGCCGCGCCACGTCGTGTGGCACCCTGGCCAGGGATGAAGACCGCGCACCCTGCGCCACAGGGCCAGGGCGGTCAGTCGCCAGTCGATCTCTCCGTCGCTCTTGCTCAGAACCCGCGTGTACGTGGCTGCACTCTCGTCCTGGGGCTGGGGTGGGATACTGCTGGAGAACCAGCCGGGAAGGGTCTCCATAAGTAGATTGGCCCCGCAGCATGCGAGTCTCGCCGTAAGCGACCCACCTGTGTCAGTCGGTTCGATGGGGGTCTTCATCTGGGCGAGTATCGGGCCACTGTCGACGCCGCTGTCCAGGAGCATGATGGTGACTCCGGTGCAGTCGTCCCCGTTCATAATGGCTGTTGCCACAGGCGACGGCCCTCGGTGTCTGGGCAGGAGGGATGGGTGGACGTTGACGCAGCCGAAGGGGGCTGTGGTGAGGACGGGCTCGGGGAGGAGCTTCCCGTACGCAGCCACCACGATCACATCGGCGCGGAGTCCGGCAAGAGAGTCGATGACGTTGGCATCCTTCAGACTCGCTGGTTGGCGTACATCGAGTCCCTGGTCAAGCGCTACTCGCTTCGCTGGCGGTGTCGATAGGACTCGTCCTCTACCGGCAGGCCTGTCGGGTTGGGTGTACACGGCGACCAGTTCGTTCCCGCTCGAGGCAAGGCGCTCGAGCGCGGGTATGCTGAACTCCGATGTTCCCATGAACACGATTCTCATAGGCTTTCCCAGCACGATTCTAGCATGGAAGATGGGCAAAATGGAATCGAGAAATTGGTGCAGAATCTGTGCAAAAACCACTTGACCGAGGGGGAGGCTTTTGGTATTCTGCGGATGATAATCCTCAGGAGGAGATCCTCAAGCTTGGGGTCTGCCCCAAGGTTGCCCAGGGGGGGAACCCGACACGCCAGTAATTGTGTATTGCCATGTCAACATGGGCGGCGTCTGCCATCGATGAGATGTTGACGGCAATCCTTCAGGCAGGGACAGGTTTTCGGCTCTTTGGGTTTTTTTTGTGCTGAACCGTGACCTTTTGCTTAGAGAGCATGATGAATGGATGAGTGAAAGTGAAAACGACAGGAGCGAAGGAAACGTGGGAGGCGGTGCTTGAGCAGCTTCGATTACAGCTTACAAAGACAAACTACGAGACATGGCTTGGCGGAACGGTAGGCATCAGTCGGGACAGGAACCAGTTCGTCGTTGGAGCGCCGTCGGCATTCACGGTTGAGTGGCTGGAGAAGAGGCTGCGCTCACTCGTGCACAAGACTCTGATAGATGTCACTGGCACGGACACTGAAGTGGTATTCCAGGTCTTGCAGGTGGAGCAGAACATCTGTCCCGCGGCAAAGACGAAGAGACAATCGCCGAACTTCAATCCCAAGTATACCTTCGACTCTTTCATTGCAGGCAGCAGCAATCGGCTGGCCTTCGCCGCTGCCGTGGGGGTGGCGGAGAAACCGGGTGGTCTGTACAATCCGTTGTTCATCTACGGTGGTGTTGGGTTGGGGAAGACGCATCTCCTGCATGCCATAGGGAACATGGTGTCTCAGGGCAACCTTCGTGTCCTCTACGTGAGCACAGAGCAGTTCACGAATGACTTCGTGACGGCGATCAAGGAGAGGAGAACGGAGGAGTTCCGACAGAAGTATCGCGATGTTGACGTATTGCTCATCGATGACGTCCAGTTCATCATCGGGAAAGAGCAGACTCAGGAAGGCTTCTTTCACACATTCAACGATCTCCACAATGGCAACCGCCAGATTGTGCTGACCAGCGACCGGCCGCCGAAGGACATGCGTCTCATCGAGGACCGCCTGCGCTCGCGTTTCGAGTGGGGCTTGACTGCCGACATCCAGCCTCCGGAGCTGGAGACGCGGCTGGCTATTCTTGAGACCAAGGCGGACCAGCAGGGGACAGATGCTCCCAGGGAAGTGCTGGACTTCATAGCGCGCCGGTCTCAGAGCAGCGTCCGAGACCTCGAGGGCTCATTGAATCGCGTGGTCGCCTTCTCTGCTCTGGTGAAGGCACCCATCTCGATTGAACTGGCGGAGAGAGCGCTGGCGAGCCATTCCAACGGAGCCGCGTCCCGCAATCATAACCCGGTGTACATAATCGAGAGTGTAGCCAAGTACTTCGACCTTCCTCCCGATGCACTGAAAGGCAGGGCCAGGGACAGGCAGACAGCTCTGGCGCGCCACATCGCGGTCTATCTCATCAAGGAAGAGACGGACCGCTCCTTCGCTGACATCGGACGTGAACTTGGCGGCCGTGACCACTCGGTGATCCTGCGCAGTTACCACAAGACCTGCCGGGAACTGGAGAGCAACCAGCAGTTGCACAGCGAGGTCCTGGAGATCAGGGAGAAGGTACGGCGCAAGACCGCCGCCGGACGGCGGGCGCTGCCCCGGGCAACCTATCATTGAGGTTGGCCGAAGCCAGCGCCTGCGTACGTCCGTGACTGCGGTGAGACTAGATTTCCCGCGCTACCTGTGCACCCTCATGAATTGCGTCCAGCGCATCGCGTGGACTTACTGCGTCGCCTATCGAATGGACCTCCGGCACGACGTTCTTGAGGGCCTCGGCGAGGCTGTTCTCGGACTGCATCCCGGTGGCGAGGACCACCGTATCCGCTTCGAGGAACACCAGGTCGCCGTTGAACGCGACGTATATGCCATCTTCGCCGATCTCCACCAGCGGGGAATTCTGGAGAATCTGGACGCCCTTGTCGATCAGCCTGTTCCTCAGTTCGAGATAGAGGTTCCTCTCCATATCCCTGCCCAGCAGAGAACGTGTCGTGAGAGTGACTCTCTTGCCTTTCTCCGCCAGGTCATAGGCGATTTCCATGCCAAGGTAGCGCCCTCCAATGACGACCACCTGTTGGCCGACATTGGCTTTGCCGAGGATGACGTCCACAGCCTGGACCACGTTCTTGCCATGAACACCTTCTATCTCGGGGGTCAGGGGCACGGCGCCGGTGGCGACCACCACGGCGTCAGGCTTGACCTGCTTCACCAGGTCGGGCGTGACCTCAGTACCGAACTTGACGTTAACCTTAGCCTTCTCCAGACCACGCTCCAGGTACTTCAGAAGAGGCGAGTAGTCGGCTTTCTTCTGTTCCTGCTGGCACGCTATGTACCATTGGCCGCCAAGCCGATCGCTCTTCTCGTAGAGGTCGACGTTGTGGCCGCGCTCTGCGAGTGTGCGGGCGGCTTCCATGCCGGCCAGACCTCCTCCAATGACCATCACCTTCTTGGCTGACGTCGTTGGTGTGAGGGCGAACTCTTTCTCTCTCTGCTTGGCGGGATTGACCGTGCACGGGATACCGTAGCTCAGCACGTAGTTGAGGTGTGGACGGAGGTTGAAGCAGTTGAGGCAGTAGACGCACGGTCGAATGTCCTCCAGGCGACCTTCCCTGAACTTGTTGCACAGCTCAGGATCCGCCATCAGCCCTCTCGCCATCGCGATGAAGTCCGCCTTCCCTTCCTCCAGGACCTTCTCGGCAAGGAACGGGTCCGTTAGTTTCCCCACGGCAATCACGGGAACATCGACTGCTTTCTTCACTTCCGCCGCGTCGGCTACCAGGGTGCCTTTGGGGAAGAGGAAGCTCGGGTACTGCCACTGGATAGACCCCTGCTGGCTGGCGGAGATGTGCAGCGCGTCGGCACCAGCCTCGACGAACATCGGCGCCTGTCGCGCACTGTCCTTTGCGGTTATGCCGTTCACCATGTAGTCGCTGCCGCTTATTCGAAAGATGACGGTGTAGTCAGACCCCACCTTCTTCCTGACCGCTTCGATGACCTCGCACGCAAAGCGAGCCCTCTTCTCGACGCTGCCTCCGTATTCGTCAGTCCTGACATTGTCGAGCGGGGAGAGGAACTGGCTTATCAGGTAGCCATGGCCGCCGTGTATCTCGACGGCATCGAAGCCCGCCTCCTTCACCCTTCTAGCAGCTTCGGCGAAGAGTTCGGCGAGTCGCTTTATGTCCTCCTTGGTTGCTTCCTCCGGGGGTGTGTTGTCACGCACCCAGAGAGCGGCGCCCGCGCCCTCCACTGTAGCGGCTTCCATCACTCGGCGAAGCCTGGGGATGGGGGAAGGGGCAAGAGCCCTGACGGCGCTCGGGTCCGGTGCGTTCTCCCTGTACTGCGTGAGCAGCTTCCCGTGGTGGACTATCTGGAATGCGATCTTGGCATCGTGTTGGTGAACGGCGCCGGACAGTCTCTTCAAGAAAGGTATGAACTTGTCGTCGTACATGGCGGGCCGTCCCGGGGCGGGAGCGTCTTGCGAAATGAGGCTCGATTGGGCGATTATGAAGCCCACACCGCCCTTGGCACGCTCCACGTAGTAGTCTATGATTCTGTCTGTGATCTCACCTTCGGGCCCGTGCCCGCCCGTACCCGCCGGCGCCATCACGAGGCGGTTCTTCAGTACCACCTTGCCGATGGTTCCCGGTTCGAACAGCTTTGGGAATTCACTCATAGTCCTCTCCTTTCTCCTTAGGTGACAATGTCCATGAGACGAGCACTGTCATCGAGACGTTCGAGATTCGAGACAATCTCCATGCAGGAGACGACCTCCTCGTCACGAAGAACCAGTGATGCGCAATCTCTATACTTGGAGTACACTTCGTCCCAGGTCATAGGGTTGGACGTAGAGCCTTTTGGTGACTTCTGCGTTCGAGACAGCTCTCTCCCGTCCCGGAGCTTGATGACCACCTCTGAGCCCAGGACTGCCGATATGTCGCTGGCCAGCTCAGGTGAGTCCGCGTATCTGACTCTCGGAAACAACTCCTGCGCCTGTGGCTGTCGTACCCTCTCGTCGGTGAAGTCCCCCAGGGCCACCTGGCCGTCGAGAAGAGCTCTGGCGACGCAGTAGTTCATGCTGAACTTGCCTTCCAGTGCGGTGGTGGGCCGGGTGTGGAAGGCAACCGAAGGTATGACAGGCCCCGTCCGCACCTCGACGTCTTCCACGTCTGCGGTGGTGAAGTTGTGTTCCTTCATCAGGAACAGGACGCTTTCTATCGTGGTGTGCGTGTCGGCACAGGATGGCCACGGTTTCAAGGCTACCGTGGAGAGGATGTCGAATCGCTCCCCCAGGCCTTCTCCGAGGTTTGATAGGTCCATGTCGGCCCCGCCGGCGAGCACCTTACAGTAGCCCTGGGGTGCCTCAAGGATGCTCTGGTCGGCGGTGAAGCCATCTTGGGCGAGCAGCGCTGCCACGACACCGTTCCGCGCCGCATTGCCAGCGTGGAGTGGCTTCGTCATCGTGCCGATGTTCTGCTTCAATCCGCCGGCGAGTGAGGCGGCTATGCCAAGAGCTATCCTCGTTTGTTCGATATTGAGCTTCAGCAGCTTCGCGGCAGCGGCCACAGCGCCGAGGCTGCCCAGGCTGGATGTCATATGCCATCCTATCATGTAGTGTCGCAGACAAGCGGGCCCTATCTTGGTTGCGGCCTCAAACCCGGTGATGTATGAGAGGAGGACCTCTCGGCCGGAGGCGTGGTGCTTCTCACCCAGCGCGAGGACCGTGGGGAGGATTGCGACTGAGGGATGACCGCCGAAGGGGATGCACCAGTCATCGTAGTCAAGAGCATGCCCCATCGTGCCGTTGGCCCATGCAGCTTCGGATGCCAGGGTCTTGAAACCGCCGGCGATGACACCGGCCTCGGCTCTGGTCTCCTCCCGCCGCACGTACTCTGTGATCAGTCTGCTGCCCGGCTCTCTTGAGCCGGCCAGAGTGACACCAAGCGTATCGAGGATCAGCTTCTTGGTGATGTCCAGACCTTCGTCGGGGATGCCTTCGTAGGCGTTCTCAACGATGTAGCGAGCTACCCTCTCTGTACTCATTCCACACCTACCTCAATCGGTGTTGTCTGAGATTCAAGGTTCGCAAGTCCCGAGTCCTCGATTGCGACGGGACGAACCGCTACCTGGGCTTTGCGGCTATCTCCAGCAGCTCCGTCAGGTCCTTGAGCTGCTCCAGATTCCGTAGCAGGTCCAGGGAACGGTCGACGTCGCTCGGCGACAGAACCAGTTGGGCGCAGTTCTTGTACTTCGAGAAGAGTTGGTCATCGGTAGGTGGTGATTGTGGTGAGCCCTTCGGTGCATCCGCCTTCTGGCTGAGTTCGCGCCCGTCTTTGAGTTTGATGGTAACGCTCGATCCTGCTATCGGCGGTATCTCCGGGTCCATGCGCCGCTTCATCTTCCTGACGAGGTCTTTGACCTTCGGCTCGTTGACCTTCTCGTCAGTGAAGTGCTCCAGGCTAACCCTGCCATCGAGGAGTGCTCTGGCCATGCAGTACTCAAGGCTGAACTTGCCCTCGAGGCCGGTCTTTGGAGCAGTGTAGAAGGCAACCGACGCGGTGGTATCCTCGACCGCGGCCTCCGCGCTCTCCACGTCGTCCGGTGAGACCTTGTTGGTCCTGGCCAGGTCAAGGACGAGGTCAATCGTGGAATGGGTCTCGCCGCAACTGGGATATAGCTTAAAAGTTACCCCGGTGGTCACGATGACGTAGTTCTCGCCCAGGCCTTCGGTCACGCTCTCTGGTTCGCCCGCTCCGTTGCCTTTGAGAACGTTGATGACGCCGAAGCGCTCTTCCATGATGTCGGGGGAGGCAGTGAACCCCCGCTTCATGAGCATTGCCGCCATCACGCCGCTTCTCGCCGCATTTCCGGCGTGAAATGGCTTGGTCATGGTGCCGAAGTTCTGCCGCAGACCGGCGGCTTGAGATGCCGCCAGACCAAGGACCATCCTGGTCTGCTCCACATCCAGCTTGAGCAACTTGGCGGCGGCGGCGGCGGCCCCAATGGTTCCTATGGTCCCTGTGGCGTGCCATCCCCGCACATAGTGGGAAGGGCTCACGCCGCGTACGGTGGCGCACTGCGCCTCAAAGCCGGTCACGTACGCCTCGACTATCTCTCTGCCGCTGGCCCTGGTCTGCTCAGCAGTGGCCAGGATGGCTGGCAGCATGGGAACGGTGGGGTGTCCCAGCGTGGCGAAGGTCCAGTCGTCGAAGTCCTCCGCGTGGGCCATGGTCCCGTTCACGAGCGCGGCAAGAGGGGCTGTGGTGCGGAACCCTCCGCCGATGACCGTGGCTGCTGGATTGCCGCCCAGCTCGTTCGCGAAATCGATCAGCAGCGCGCCCTCGTGGCTGGCAACGCCGGTGAAGGTGACTCCAAAACAGTCGAGGATGGCTCTTTTCGCCGTCTCGATCGCCTGCGGCGGCATCTTGTCGTAGCTGCTGTCGACGATGAAACGAGCCAGCTTCTCAGTGGTCCCCGGTTTGACATCCTGCGTCATGGACTGCCTTCCTCGCTTGGTCTCCCCCGGCACCTCACGCTGGGGGCTACTTATGCGCTAACGGGTCAAGGGGGACAACGAGCACCGTCTAGACCCCACACCGCTCGAGCACCTTGGCCCACTGCTTGTCTACAAGACCCTGAAGGGTCTGGACGACGTGCTTGTTCTCCGGTGCCAGCAAATGGCGGAATCTGCCCTGAGACTCCAGCCATTCGGTGATTGGCTTCTTCGGGTGGGGGCGGTAGTTCAGTTTCCACTCCCCTTCGACGACCTCGTAGAGTGGCCAAATGCAGGTATCGACAGCGAGTTTGGTGATAGCGATGGTCTGGTCCGGCGGGTGTCGCCATCCTCTCTGGCAGGGAACGAGCACGTTGATGAAGGACGGCCCGTCGGCGGCGATGGCCTTCCGGGCTTTGGTCATCAGGTCCCGCCAGGCGTGCGGCGCTGCCTGGGCCACGTAGGGTATGCCATGTGCGGCTACTATGGCCGTCATGTCCTTGCGGTTCTCCTTCTTGCCCGACATGGTGCTGCCCACGGGTGAGGTGGTGGTCCACGCGCCAAAAGGAGTGGCGCTCGAGCGCTGGATGCCGGTGTTCATGTATGCTTCGTTGTTCAGGCATACGTAGAGGAACCGGTGTCCGCGCTCCAACGCTCCACTGAGGAACTGGAGTCCGATATCATACGTCGCTCCATCGCCCGCGAAGACTACGAACCTAAGCCCTTTGTCCTCCATCTTCCCCTGCTTGACAAGGGAGCGGTACATGGTCTCGACGCCGGATACTGTGGAGGCGACATTCTCAAAGGCGCTATGTATCCAGGGCACCCGCCACGATGTATATGGGTAGGTGGAGGTTGACACTTCGAGGCATCCTGTCGGCGAGGCTACAATCACCGGCTGGCCAACAGCGTGAAGCACCTGGCGCACCACGATGGGCTCGGCGCAGCCGGCGCACAGGCGGTGGCCCGGGGCGAGGAGTTCGCGCTGGGCGGCCATATCCTTAAGGTTAACTGCCATTCCGTTCTCCTCTAGTCTCTCAGGCCCAGGTATCTGAGCGCTGGCCCGGTGGAGCCTTTCCTGTCGATCTCGGCAAGCTCGTCGTACACCTGGTGGATGAGCGACGGCACCGTGTCGCGGCCGCCCAACCCGTAGGCGTAGTTGACGACCTTCGGCGTGAAGCCGTGAGTGAAGAGCGCGGTGACCACTTCCAGGAACAGAGGGTTCCCTTGAGCGCCGAAGGAAAAGGAGCGGTCGAAAACCGCGACCGCCTTCTTGTTGCCCAGCGCCTGCGCCACGGTGCTGGCCGGGAAAGGCCTGAAGCAGCGGATCTTGAGCAGCCCCGCCTTCACCCCTCGGTCTCGCAACTCATCGACGACTGTTTTCACTGTTCCGGCGGTTGAGCCCAGCACAACCGTGGCGAACTCCGCATCGTCGAGCCGGTATTCCTCCACGAGCCCATAGTAGCGGCCGGTGAGGGAGCCGAATTCCTCACCGACCTGAGGGACGACCTCCAGCACCTTCTCCATCGCGGCGGTCTGCTGGCGCTTGTGTTCGAAGAAATAGTCGGTCAGGTCCATGGGGCCGTAGGTGACCGGATGGTCGATGTCGAGCAAGGGATGCTGCGGCCGGTACACGCCGATGAAGTCCTTCACGGCCTCATCGGGGAGGACCTCCAACCTCTCCACCCCATGGCCCAGGATGAAGCCGTCAAGGGCGTGGAGCGTGGGGAGCAGGACGTCGGGGTGCTCGGCGATGCGCACCGCCTGGATCGCGTTGTCGTACGCCTCCTGGACGCTCTCATCATAGAGCTGTACCCAGCCGGCGTCGCGGGCGCCCATGGAATCGGAGTGATCACAGTGGATATTCAGGGGCGCTGAAAGCGAGCGGTTGACCACGTGCATTACGATGGGCAGACGTGTACCGGAGGCGACCCAGAGGACTTCCCACATGAACGCCAGGCCGGCGCCGGCCGTGGCCGTCTGGGCACGACCGCCGGCGGCGCACGCACCTATGCTGGCGCTCATGGCGGCGTGCTCGCTCTCCACCGGAATGAACTCGGTGTCTACATCGCCGTTGGCGACGAACTCGCTGAAGCGCATAACGATTTCGGTCTGGGGCGTGATCGGATAGGCAGCGACGACATCGGGATTCGCCTGGCGCATCGCTTCAGCCACTGCTCTATCGCCGTCGAGGGCAGCGGGCCTACCTTTGACCTTGCCTGACACCATCTACTGTGCTCCTTCCGTGATCGAGCCTTCCTCGACCATCGTGATTGCTTTTCTTGGGCATTCCCGAGCGCAGATGCCGCACCCTTTGCAGTGGTCAAGGTCGACGCCAGCCAGCTTGCCGTCACGGACAATGATGGAGCTGTCCGGGCAGTAGACCCAGCAAATCATGCAGTGGGTGCACCGCCCCATGTCGATGACCGGCCGATGAGAACGCCAACTGCCGGTCTCGTACTGCTCCGAGTTGCCGGCGTCTTCGATCAGGCCTCCGGGGGGGATCTCCTTCCAGCTCTTCAGTGTCATGCCCTAGCCCTCCCGCACCGCTTCGGAGGCGCGCTTGAAAGCCTCAAGGTTCCTCTCGGCCGCCTCCGAATTCATCCTGGTATTGAAACGATGCTTGAGCTCCCGTTCTACCGTGTCTTTGTCAACTACCTCCATCGCACTGAGCAGCGCGCCCACCATCGGGGTGTTGGTGACGTTGCGCTTGATGGTGTCCAGGGCGAGCCTGGTGGCATCCAACGTGAGGACCCGGCCCTTGTGGAAGTGCAGCTTCTCGCGCACCTCCGCGGGGGAAAGTGGGGTGTTGACCAAGAGCAACCCATCGTCATCAAGACCCTGTGCGACATCGACGACTCCAAGCAAGGTTGGGTCGAGGACTACCACAGCGTCTGGCTCGGTAATCTGATGGTGCTGCTTTATGGGTGACGAACTGATCCTGGTATATGCGCGAATCGGGGCCCCCATGCGTTCAGCCCCATAGTCCGGAAACGCTTGAAAGTACTTGCCTTCGTGTAACGCTGCTTCAGCCAGAAGCTCGCTGGCAGTCACCGCGCCCTGGCCACCACGTCCATGCCACCGGATCTCAACAAGGTCGCTCATTCGCTTTCTTTCTAGCCTGACTATCAGATACGCAGTCACGCCCCTGGAGGGAATCGAACCCTCGCTTCCAGCTCCGGAGGCTGGCGCTCTATCCGCTGAGCTACAGGGGCTGTTGCACTAAGCTACGATTATAACCTATCTGTGTTCTTCTCGCATAGTCAGTGCAGGGATTCGTGGAGGAAAACATACTGGGTTGTCGTCTTGAGGGTCTTCCTCAGGAGTGCCAACTGCGGCTTGTATATTCTGATCCTTCCCCGCTCAGATGTGACTGGCATGTTGAGGACAGTTGACGTAACCTTCTCCTCCACCTGTCCTCGGCACACTACCGCCGCCTCAGTCCGGTCTCCCCCCACTTCTATGATCATGGGCAACAATAGCGCCTCCTGCTCATCAGGACTCGTGATTTCCGCACAGTACTCAAGCT
Organism: Chloroflexota bacterium; assembly: GCA_034189695.1. GTDB lineage: Bacteria > Chloroflexota > Dehalococcoidia > E44-bin15 > E44-bin15 > JAXHUA01. Next base: position 16,359 of record JAXHUA010000138.1, read on the forward strand.
CTTTTCTCTTGAAGAGATGGAAGCTACCGTCGGTGCACATGACGTGAGGGTAATCCTCGCATAGTAGACCGGACAGCGGTTTCTGACTCGCCGGCAGCGCAGCGTTCACCAATCTGAGTTCGCTTCGCAGGCATTCCTGAAGCATCTTCTCATACGTGGGGTCGCCAGCCATTCCTCTACCCCCGTCCGACCAGCATCTTTACACGCTTCAACCGTCCTTTCTCTTCCCTATCCCTTTCCTCGAACTTCATGATCAAGTAGCTAATGGTCACCTGCAACGAAGGGATTATTATGTACTCGAGGGCGTTGGTTATCCTTTTCGTCCGGTTTATCTCCATCCCCAGCAGCTCCAGTCCGCGTTGGAGCTCGGCCAGTTCGACCATTGCCTGGAGACATTTCCCAAACAGTTGCGAGGCGTGGTCCAACGACGCGGAGGTGTCGACCAGATTGTAACCTGTCGCCGGGTCGTCGCGACCAGCCAGCTCAAAGGAGGGAATCCTGACACCGGCTATGTTTCTTGAACCGGCGACGACTTTCGGGTCAGACTCAGTTGCCATGAATTCCTTCTCCAGGGCTATGTACCCATGATACCCCGTGGCAATCGACAACGCCTTGTAAGCCTCAGCGAGCACGTCAACGAGTCTCTGCTTGGCTGCCACCGTCTCTCTCGTTGCCTGCAGGAACTCCATGGTCAGTATCGTCAGCCTGTCCTTCAGTATCTTCTGCACCCTCTCGGCCAACGAGAGCCTGCGTTTCAGCTTTACGAGCTCGGTCTTTGTCGGTCTGACCTTGATAAGTTGTGGCATTTGTGCGGACTACCTCGCTTCACTTGGAGCGGTTCCAGTGTATTTGGGATGGTGCTTCTTGATAAGCTCCTCGCTGATCAGCTTCAAGTCCTCTTCAGGCAGAGCCGAGAACAGCTTCCACCCGATATCCAGGGTGTCCTCCACCCGTCTCTTCTCGTGCTCGCCTTGGGCGATGAATGTTCTCTCGAATTCGTCCGCGTTGGTCAGGTACACCTTGTCTCTGTCGCTCAGCGCCTCGGCACCTACGATGGTGGATATCTCCCTGAGGTAACAGCCTTCGGCGTAGGCGGCGTACAATTGCATGAAGACGTTGTTGTGGTCCTCCCGTGTCTTGCCGGGACCGATTCCCTCTTTCATCATTCGCGAGAGAGATAGGAACACGTCTATTGGGGGGTATATCCCCTTTCTCTCCAGGTTCCGGGACAGCACGATCTGCCCCTCGGTTATGTAGCCGGTGAGGTCGGGTATCGGATGTGTTATGTCGTCGTCGGGCATGGTCAGAATGGGCACAATGGTGACTGACCCTTCCTTCCCATAGATCCTGCCCGCGCGTTCATACATCGTGGCCAGGTCGGTGTACATGTATCCCGGGTACCCTCTCCTCGATGGTATCTCCTCACGCATGGAAGAAAGCTCACGGAGAGCCTCGCAGTAGTTGGTCATGTCGGTCAGGATGACCAGCACATGCATGTCATGCTCCCATGCCAGGTACTCGGCCGCCGTAAGAGCCAGCCTCGGCGTGGAAATGCGCTCAATGACGGGGTCTGATGCCGTATTGATGAAGGCCACCGTTCTCTCCAGTGCCCCTGTTTTCGCGAGATTTCCCATGAAGAAGGACGCGTCATCGTAGCTCACACCGATGGCGCCGAACACCAGGGCGAATCGCTCTTCTCTGCCCTTCACCGTGGCTTGCCTGATTATCTGGGCCGCAATCCGGTTATGCGGCAAGCCTGAGCCGCTGAATATAGGCAGTTTCTGGCCCCTCACCAGCGCATTCAAGCCGTCAATCGCCGAGATTCCGGTTTCGATGAACTCGGCGGGCGGCTGGCGGGCTGCGGGGTTCACAGGCTCACCGTAGATGTCAACGTAGTCCTCAGGGATCACGGGCGGCCCGCCGTCAATGGGCTCTCCCATGCCGTTCAAGATCCTGCCGAGGATGTCCAGGGATACTGGCAGCTTCAGAGTCTCACCCTTGCATCGTATCGTGCTGCCCATCAGGTCCACCTCGCTCACTCCGCCGAACACTTGGACTACGGTTGCCTCCTCACTGATGTCTATTGCCTGACCGCTTTTCACCTCACCATTGCTGAGATGAACGTCGACTATCTCGTTGTACTCTATGCCGGGGATGCTCTCGGCTATGAGCAAAGACCCCTTGGCCTTGGTAATCGCGCGACTTTCTTTGACGAAAAGCGAGGAGAAATCCATTGTAGCCTCCTTGTTTCACCCTGTTGGTCGTCGTTTCACTCCTCAGGCCGCCCCTTTGCCGGTTATCAGGGTCTCTTCCATCTCGGAGCGCAGTTCCGCGACCCTTTGTCGGAAGTCATTGTTGGGTATGTCCTTCATCCGTGAGATTCTGTAGACTATAGGTGATGAGCGGATGCTGTCAATGCCCAGCCCCGAACTCAACATCTCCTGAGCCAGTTCGTAGAACCTCACAATGGTCTTCAGCATGAGGCCGGCCTTCTCCGGCGTGCAGTAGGTATCGACTTCATGGTACGCGCTTTGCTGGAGGAAGTCCTCGCGTATCATCTTGGCGACGAGCAGCAGCAGCTTGTCGCCTTCGGGCAAAGCTTCGGGGCCCACCAGTCTTACGATCTCCTCCAGCTCGGCCTCCTGCTGGAGTATCTTCAGAGCCGTGGCCCTGGTGTCCATCCACCCTGGATCGGCCTCGTCCCACCAGTCTTTGACTGCATCAACGTACAGGCTGTAACTGGTGAGCCAGCTGATGGCCGGGAAATGCCTCTTGTTGGCGAGGGAGACGTCCAGGGCATACAGGGCATCGACTATTCTCAGGCTGTTCTGAGTCACCGGTTCGCTGAAGTCGGCTCCAGGAGGACTCACAGCGCCAGCCACCGTGATCGACCCCGCCCTTTCTGGACTGCCCACGCACTGGACCATTCCCGCCCTCTCGTAAAAGGTCGAAAGGCGCGAACCCAGGTAGGACGGGAAGCCCTCCTCTCCGGGCATTTCCTCAAGTCTGCCGCCCATTTCTCTCATGGCCTCAGCCCACCGCGAGGTTGAGTCTGCAACCAGCAGGACGTCATAGCCCATGTCCCTGAAGTACTCAGCCATGGTGATGCCGACGAAGATGCTTGCTTCTCTGGCCACAACAGGCATGTTGGAGGTGTTGGCGATGAATATCTCCTTCTCTTGCAGCAGCCTTCCGGTGTGGGGTTCCCTGAGTTGCCGGAAGCTCTGGAGCACGTCAGACATCTCATTGCCTCTCTCGCCGCAGCCAATATAGATGTTGAGATGCGTCTGGGCCCATCTCACCAGCTGTTGCATAGCGACAGTCTTTCCGGTGCCGAAGCCTCCAGGTATTGAAGCCTTGCCGCCGAGAGCGAGGGGGAACATGTAGTCCAGAATGCGCATACCGGTCGTAAGCAGGCCCGAAGGATCGAGCCTCTTGCTGTAAGGCCTCGGTTTCCGGACTGGCCACTCCTGCATCAGAGTGAGTTCCACCGGTTTGCCGTCCTGCTCCACCTGCGCTACAGGCTCCTCGACCGTGTACTGGCCTTCACGTATTTCCTTAATGACGCCTTCGACGCCCGCTGGCACCATTATTCTGTGTTCAATGAGTCCTGTCTCGGGAACGGTGCCGATGATGTCGCCGGTGGCGACCGTGTCGCCGACCTTGGCTGTGGGTGTGAAATGCCACTTCTTGTCGCGCGGGAGTGCCGCCGCCTTCGCGCCACGTTTGATGAAGGAGCCGGTATCCTCAGCCAGTGCAAGCAAGGACTTCTGAAGTCCGTCGTAGATGGCCCCGACCATCCCTGGGCCCAACTCGGCGCTGAGGATTCTCCCTGTTCCCCTCACGATTTCGCCGGTCCTCAGTCCCAAGGTGTCCTCGTGCACCTGAATAATCGCTTTGTCCCCTTCCAGTCCTATGACCTCCCCCACCAGCCCTTCCTCTCCCGTTTCGACGATCTCGTAGACCTGGGAACCCTTCATGTCGTCGGCAATAACCAGCGGACCGGATACTCTCCATATTCTGCCCATGCCTTCGGCCTCCTAACTTCCTGTCGTCGCGAAGGGTACGGGGACAGGGCACTCCCGAGAATGGTCGCGACGTGCCACACTCCGCTCGCAATGACAAGGAATCAACATCTCAAATCTCTATGTCGAAACCTATGGATTCTCTCACGAATGCCTTGTAGTACTCCCTGACATCTCCGTACGTCGTGCCGGACTTGGATGGGACTTCGATGATAACGGGAGTGACCTGCTTGCTCCTTCTGACACGGGTCACCAGCTCCCCGGCGTATTCCACATAGTCTTCTAGTATCAGAATGGTGCCCACGTTGGGATCGTCCAGGTAGCCGGTCAATGCCTTCCTGACCTCTTCGCCGGCGTCCGATTCCTCCGTTACAACGTGGTACCTGCTGACGCCGGCCAGCCTGAGTCCACTGACGAGGTCTTCATCTCCTATCACCACTACGTCGAGCTGTCTGGGAGGCATCATGGTCGCACCACCAGGTAGTCTTTGATCTCTTCCACAGGCACACGATCCACAATCGCCTTCAGAATGAGCCTTACGTTGCGTACCTCGGTCTCCTTCAGGACCAGATACCATGCCATCACCAGCGGCGACATCAGCCTCGGCGACAGCATCTCCTCAAGCAGCTTGAACTTGTGCTTGTCGACGATCTCCTGTACGGTGGCAATGCTTTCCGTCTTGTCGTAGGCGCTTGCTATCTCGCTCGCTATCTCGCGATACCGGGCGTTTTCGAGTTTCTGGGGGATGTCGCCAAGCTTTGAGGACAGCATATCCCTCACGGTGGTCTGATTGATGAGATACCCACCGGGTATGGCATAGTCGGCGGCGTCAGTTCCCATCCCTTCAACGATGGCTCTACAGGCAATCTGCAGGTTTGTAAGGTCAATGATGAAGCCGAAGGCCCTCGACAGCAGGTCACCGTTGCCTGTGGCTCTTGCGGTGCTCAGCATGTTCGCGAAGTACTCGCCGTCCAACTTGGACTCAGCCAAGAGCCTGGGCTTGCCTTCTCCAGTGATGTTCTTCTCCTGCTCCTGGAGGATGTCGGCGTAGTTGCCGAGCTTGCATGTGGTCAGAATCTCCACAATGTCGTTCAGGTTCTCGGCCTGGGCAAGAGTGTCCAGCAATCCGCGGCTCTGAATAACGCCGACGGGGACCATGCGGAGCTGCCTGCCAGCCGAGACAGCCCGCAAGGCGGTCTTGACGTTCAGGACGTCGTACTTCACGACGTAAGCTCTCAATAGCCTGGACATGCCGGATGGCAGTAGCTTGAACCATTCCAGGCGCTCGATGCATTTACGAAAGTACGCCCACAGATGTACTTCGATGTCATCGAAGGTCCTCATCGGGACCTCTTCAAGGTAGCTCCCAATGTCGGTGTCCTTGATTACGCCCAGGGCATCCTGAATATCCGATGCTCTCAGCAGGCGAGTGACGTGCTCGGAGACTACAAGCCTGGCCTCCTCACCTTTCAGATATGCGGATGTAAAGGCGTAACCTGTGCTAATCAACTCTCGCCCCGCCGTCCTTTGAATAGCTCTTCAGATATCTCGGGCAGAAGCTTGGGGAGCAACATCTCGAGTCTGGTCTCAAAGGTGTTGTCAATCCTCACCTTCCCCTCGACATCCTCCGTGACAACGCCTCCCATAGAATCGAGCTCCCTCACTTCCACGATTCTGTCAGCTAGCTTCTTGTCTCCCTTGATGAGCGCCCGTGCCTTCTTCACATCCCGATGGGGAACGTAGACTCTACCCTTGCCCCCGCCCAGTCCGTCGAGGGCTTCGGCAATCAGGCTTGGGGAGAAGCCTTTGTCCGCCGGAATCTCAGCGAGGCTCTTCTTCACACCGTCGACTATCTTGGCAACGGCGTCAGCCTTGGCGGCTGAGAGATTCTGGTGTGCTTTGATCGAAGCCTGTGCCACAACCCTCGCGCCTTCTTGCTCGGCCTCTTGAAGCGTCTCGCGTTTCTTCTCCTCGATCCTTATGTCGTGCAGCTTCCTGGCCTTCTCGATTTCCTGTTGTGATTTCCGCTCTGCATCACCTATGACTTGCTGCGCTTCCGCCTCCACCTTGGCGAGTATGGCCTCCCTGATTCTGTCCATGCTGCTGGCCGACATGAGAGACCTCTACATGACTCCCAACAAGGTGAATGCCATTATGGTGAACACCAGTCCGAGCACGGCTATGAGCTCGACGAACACCGCGAGCATCATCGAGGAGGTCAGTATGCCGCCCTTTGTCTTGGGGAGGAGCGAGTTGCCCGAGGCGCATACTGAGCCCTGGTATATCGCTGAGGCGGCGAATGCGAAGGCGGCTATGAGGCACGCGCCCAAGGTCATGAGACCGCCGCCACCTTCAGCTGGCAGGCTGGGCACTACTGATGTCAGCACGAGGATCAGGACGATCAGCCCGTAGAAGGACTGCGTCATGGGCAGTGATGACAGGATTATGACGTTTCTGAACTGTCCGCTATCCTCGGACAGAGTGGCCAAGCCAGCCGATGCGGCAATGCCTATTCCGATCGCGGAGCCCAACAGGGCACCCGCAAGTGCTAGGGCACCACCAAGGGTTGCCAAGGAATCGGGGCTCATCTTTCACCTCCATTGGTTTCCTTTCTCATTCACTTCCCTCCCACCACTGCAGGCACGGAAGACTTCAGTCTGAACGGACTGTAGTCCCTCCCACCGCCTTCGTAGAACTTGAACAGGAACTCGACGAAGCACAGCCTCAGGGAATGGATGAAAGCGGTGAGGCCGCTGAGGGCCAGGTTGATGGTGTGGCCAAAGACCAACACGATGATTGCCAGTATGACGCCGATGACAGCCCCCACAGCACCCGGCACCATTCCTGAGAGCAACTCCGCCAGCATGTTGAAACTCGCTGCGAGGTAGTAGGTTGCCAGTCCCACTCCCGCAAGCCTGCAATACGACATAATGTCGCCCAGGATACCGGTCAGGTCGAAGAGCCAGAAGATGGCTCCCAGGCCGCCGTGCTGCATGAAGGCCGCGACGACGATCACCAGCAAGCTGGCGAGGACAACGTACGCGAAGATGGTATACACTCCTGAGCTAACCGGCAGGGACACGTTGAAGAGCCAGAGCAGGACCAGAGGGATGCCGAACAACTGGAGGGCAAACAGTCCGACCTTGCTCAAGACGAGGCCCTTGTCTCCTTCCTTGATGCCCCTGACGAGTGCTATCGTGTGGGCGATGTTCACGTGAACGATCCCTATCCCAATCGCGGCAATGACGAAAGTGATGGGATCGCCAACAACCTGTTTGACTGCCTGTACCAGTGCAAGGCTTTCGATTCCGAAGAAATTGTAGACATTCCCCAGGTAGGTCCCGCTGAGTAGACCCAGGACCAGGGCAACACCGGCGCTGATGTAGAGCACCCGTTGGAACAGCTTGAAGCCCTCGGTGCGGGGGTCATTGACGAAGATGCGCAGCACGTACCGTGCTGCGAGCATGACGCCGATGGCGTAGACGACGTCACACAGCATGAGGCCGTAGAAGACAGCGAACGAGTAGGCCACTATAGGCGTGGGGTCCCACTCTCTGTACTTCGGCGAGCCGAAGAGCTTGGTGATGACCTCGAACGGCTTCATGCCTTGGGGGTTCCTGAGGCTCGTTGGGGGCTCGTCATCCGCGGTAGGTGCTCTGGAGTCGATGAAGACGTAGTCCAGGCTGTCTCTCACCTCATAGAGCACGGCCTCAATCCTGTTCTCCGGGACCCATCCTTCGAGCAGCGTCACGTACTTGGCTTCAGCGGCCTTCTCCAGCACTGACAGCCTTTCGTTTTCCGCTGACAGTGCCTGCCTGAAGAGAACGAGCTTCTCCAGGTTCTCTCCGGTCCTGTCTGCGATCTCAGTGCGAAGTGCCGCGAACTCTTCCTCGATGTCGTGGGCTCTGTCTCCGATTGCGGCGAGGAACTGCCCAAGAGACAGGTCTTCATCCGGTATCTGTAGTGTCTTGCCCCCGGTGTCCTTGACTGCGGACTCGATCGCCTCTTGGCGCTCCACCCGGGCAATGACGTAGAGAACGCTCTCGTTCTCCAGTGTGACTGTGATGTCTCCAAGCAGGTGGTCCTTGAGCTTGCGGTGCAAAGCCTCGTACGTCTCGCGTGGGAATACGTAGACTCTGGAGAAGAGGTAGGCTCCGGAGAAGCTCAGGTCCGACAGACTGACGTCCACCTGCTCCTGAAGCGGGCCGAGATGCGCTCCAAGTCCTCTGAGCTGGTCAGCTTCCTCGGTGAGCCTGGCGGCTCTCTGGTGCATGTTGATGAGACCGGTGCATAGTTGATGGACTTCGCTATCGACCTCTTCCAGGGGCCTGGTATAGATAACCTCAATGCTCTCTGTCGTGGTTACCACCTGTTGCTCGGGGGCATAGGCGAGCACCTCGTCTATGGTTGCCAGTAGCTCGCCGACTTCTCGTCTCTCCCGCTCGATCGCTTCTCTGTCTACGGGCCTGAGTTCCTCACTCTTCTCGACGTGGAGAACACCAGCTCTATGCAGCGCCTTCAGAGCCTTGGTCGAATAGTCCTTGGCGGTTACTACCCTGACCCTGAGCATGGGCTCAGGGGAATTGAGGGCCAACGGGATCACGATGTCTTCGCCCCCGTGACGATACTGACCATGCGGTCTACAATGCCGGCTATTCTCCTGTCAATATCGGCGCTTATCTTGGCGGCCTCCTTCTCAGAAGTGGCGATTATCTCCGCTGCTTCGGCATTGGCCTTCCGTACTATCTCGTCACAGTCCGTTTTGACTTCAGACAGAGGAAGCTCGGAGGACAGGATTCTTCTGGCCTCTTCTCTGCCCTCGTGGAGTATCTGGTTGGCCTTGGCTTTGGCCTCTTCGAGCAGCTTCTCAGCTTCGAGTTCGGTGGCTTCTACGCTGCTGGATATCTCCTTCATTGACATAGCACACCTCTTCAAAGGTTATCGGGGCTATCAACAGACGACGTCTGTGAACGGGTCTCTGTGGGAGGGGGGTAGGAGGCAAGCGTTTCCATCTTGGCTATCGCTGTGGCCAGTTGCGCCCTTGATTGAGGCGGGTAGTCAGCCTTCCTAAATTGTGCTACCTTTGTCGTCGACTGCCGGTACTACTCAGACTCCCCAATTACTTCCTATTTGACTGCGACCTGCAGCTCTTCGCTTCTCGGCTTGCGGTCGAAGGTGAGTTCTTTCGCTGGGCACGTCTCAATACCAAAGGATAACACCCGCTCCCCTGTCAGTCAAGGTGCTTCGGTACCATAATGATCGTCGACAACGAAACCGCGCTGGTTGCCTGTCGGTGATTTCCTCTGAGCAGGTCCGCCAGACGTCATGAGGTCGGTGACTGCTCGAGTTGGCCCGCCGGTCCGTCAATGCAGGAACCGGATGGGTGTGGAGACTGGCGCCTCGTTCGTTGACATAGCTACCTTTGTCTGCTAGAGTACTGTAGACAGATGGCGGACGCATGGGTCTTCGGGCAGGGCCGGATCAGTGGTTCTTGGCATTTGATGCGGTACGAGAAGGGGATGAACGAGTGGTGAGACTCAGATACAGCGTTGACAAGAAGAAGCTGGCCTGTGTCTTGTCAGTGCTGGGAGCGGGGATCTTCTTTGGCTATTTCTTCTTGTTGAGTTGGGTGCTGGGCTTCCTGGTGACCAGCTGGGGGGCTGGGGCAAAGACCGGGGAGCGAGGGAGAGTCAGATCAATCATCATTCCGTTTGGGAGATGGAGAATCCATTTCCACCACTGGGTGATCGCGTTACTACTGATCGGCCTTAGCTTCATCAAGGCCGTTCCTTACCTGTCGCCTGCAATGGTCTATGGGTTCCTGGGCGGTATAGCGATTCAGGGAATCTATAGCTATACTGACTGGTACCGGGTTTTGTTGCCGCGACGTGACGAAGTGGAGGCAGAAAAGGCTGCCATACCTGAGGCACAGCCAGGGTGAACCGGGAGGCGGGCTCATTGGGGGACAAGTGGAATTACGGTGGGTCGAGGGAGTACCGTTCTCCTGAGTAGTGACCCCTGGCGACAGGGAGTGGGCGTGCGTTGTTTGACAGTACCAGTCTGCTGTACTTTGTGCTTCTAATCATCTGCGTAGGTGCCTCTGCGTTCTTCTCCAGTGCCGAGACCGCCTTCGTCTCTCTGCCAAAGACACGATTGACCTTCATGGTCAGCAAGGGCGTTGGCGGGGCGGAACGCGTGGCGCATATTATGGAGCAGCCGGAGAGGCTCCTGGCCACCGTGCTCCTCTGCAACAACTTCGTGAACGTGGCTGCTGCCGCATTGGGCACTACCCTGGCAGTGAGTATCTGGGAGGGTGATGTCGGGGTCCTCATCGCAACAATAGTAGTGACCATTGTCCTGCTGGTCTTCGCGGAGGTAACGCCCAAGACGGTAGCCATGCGGCACCCAGAGCGCCTGGCGCTGGTCTATGTATACCCGCTGATAGCAATTACGAAGGTGGTCTATCCATTGGCTGCCGCTCTCAGTTGGATTGGCTCGCTCCTCGCCGGAGGGAAGGCCAGGGTCCCCAAGGAACTGGTGAGCGAAGAGGAGATCCGCAGCATGATCACGGTGGGGCGCGAGGAAGGTACGGTGGAGGAAGCCGAAGCTGAGATGCTTCACAAAGTCTTCGAGTTCGGCGATCGGAGCGTGCGTGAGGTTATGACACCCAGACCTGAGGTAGCGTGGGTGGAGGAGGGGACCAAGCTGGCTGACTTCCTGGATACCTACGCTGAGTCTCCCCACACGCGCTTCCCCGTATACCGCGACAACATAGATGATGTTGTGGGAATCCTCTCCATAAAGGACGTGCTGATGGCTCAGGCGAAGGCTTCGCTTGGCCAGGATAGCGCAATCGGCCCGCTGGTTCGTCCGATTGAGTTCGTCCCTGAGACGAAGCCGATCGGCCAGCTTTTTGGCGAAATGCGTTCACGGGGGTACAACATGGCGGTGGTGGTCGACGAGTTCGGCGTCACGAGTGGTATCGCGACTATGGAGCAGCTCGCGGGCGAGATTGTGGGGCATCTCGGTGATGAACTTCTCGGGGACGTGAAGGATTTCACCTTCATTGATGAGCAGACAATCCAGATAGATGGCAGCATGCGGGTGGAGGATGCCAATGAAGAGCTGGGGCTTGGCCTGCCCGAGGGCGAGTACGATACGGTGGCTGGTTTTGTTCTCAGCCTCCTTGGCTACATTCCCAAGGAAGGGGAGCAACTGAAGTACAACGGCCTCAAGCTTGTGATAACCGAGATGCGCGGGCTGAAAGTCGAGAAGATACTCGTGACCAAGGAGTAGTATGCAGCGACTGCGGATAAGCTTCTCGCGCGACGAGATGGTCAAGTATATCTCTCATCTGGACCTCATGCGGTTGTGGGAGAGGGCTCTGAGGCGGGCGGAGATACCTATGCTGTATTCACAGGGGTTCAGTCCGCACCCGAAGATATCCATAGCTGCTCCTCTGGCGATCGGCGTCACGAGTGAAGGCGAGCTGATGGATGTTCTGCTTCGAAAAAGGGTATCACCTTACTACTTCGCCAAGACGATTGGTGAGCAACTGCCCGAGGGTGTTGCGTTGTCAAGAGTGGAGCAGGTATCGTTGAAGCTGCCATCGCTCCAATCACAGGTGAGGCAGGCGGAGTACCGGGTGAAGCTTGATACCGACATGAAGCCAGAGCAGCTGGAGGACGCACTCTCGTCGTTTCTGGCCAGAGACCACATTCCGTGGCAGCACCGGAGAGACACCGGCGTGAGGCAATACGACCTGCGGCCGCTGGTCCATCGCCTGTGGGTAGAAGGGTGGTGGGACTCAGGGTGCATCCTTGGGATGCGTCTGCGAACCGATAGCGTCGCCACGGGAAGGCCAGAGCAGGTCTCTGCGGCTCTGGGGTTCTCAGACCGCCCCACTTCGGTGCATCGGGCCAGATTGCTGCTTGCAGGCAACTGACGTGGCGGTTCTCGACGCTGAGAGACAGGAGAAAGCCAAGGCATACGCCAGAGCGATGCTGTGTGTCTCGTTGGGTGAGTTGTGCCTGGGCGCTGCGGCTCTGCTGCTTCTCCTCTTCACTTCGCTTTCCGCGGGTCTCCGTGACCTCCTGTATTTCCCACAGCCGGTGAAGGTCATCCTGTATTTCGCTGTCGTGGCGGTATCCCTGTCCATAGTATCGGCGCCTCTGACCTTCTATGGAGGCTACGTGCTGCCGCGGCGATTCGGGCTCCTGAACCAGAGCCTGGGGAACTGGCTGTTCGACGTTGCGAAGAGAGGCCTCCTGGGGGTGTTGCTCGGCTCGGGTGTTGTGGTGCTTGTGTACGTGCTTCTGGCCAGCGTGCCCGACCTGTGGTGGCTTCTGGCCGCGGCGTGTGTGGTCCTGCTCGGCGTGCTGCTGGCCAATCTCACGCCGGTCATATTGCTTCCCCTTTTCTACAAACTCGAGCCTCTTGCGGATGATGGTCTGAGGGATAGGCTGGAGTCACTGGCTCACAAGGCCCGAACCAAGGTGCGAGGCATATTCACCATCAATCTCAGCAGTAAGGGGACGACCGGGAACGCTGCCCTGGTGGGACTGGGGAACACCAGACGCATTGTCATCGGTGACACCTTGCTTGACCGCTACTCGCCGGAGGAGATCGAGGTGGTGGTGGCGCATGAACTGGGGCACCACGTGCACCGCGATATCTTGCGACTCATCGTGATTCAGTCTGTGACGGTATTCCTGGGTTTCTATCTGGCGCACGTGGCTCTCAACGCCGGGGTGGCGGTGTTCGGGTTCAACGGCATCGAAGACGTGGCTGCATTCCCGCTCCTTGCGGGCGTGCTGGGCGGCTTCGCTCTTCTTGTGGAGCCTCTGAGCAACGCCTACAGCCGTCGCATTGAAGCAGCCGCCGATGACTATGCCCTGAATCTCACCGGCAATCCGGAAGGATTCGTGGCGATGATGACCAAGCTGGCCAACCAGAACCTGTCCGAGGCCTGGCCAAAGCGCTGGGTGGAGGTGCTGCTCTACGACCATCCGCCCTACTTCCGGAGAGTCGCCCGGGCCGAGAGCTATAGAGAAGGAGAGAAATGAAGCTTATCCTAGTCAGGCATGGTGAGACGCTGTGGAATCGAGAGAAGAGAATCCTGGGGCACACCGACA
>JAXHUA010000139.1:0-50797 GCA_034189695.1 Chloroflexota bacterium
GCGGCGCCGGTGCGCCATGGCGCACCTCGGCGAGGGAGAACTTGAGCGACGAGCTTCCACAGTTGATGGCAAGGATTATCATTGGATGAAAGGGCTGGCCGTGCGAGGCCATGTGGCTGCATTCTATGCCGCGGCGTGCGCTTGTCAAGAGGCCGCCGCCCTCGAATCGGCTACACGGTACGCCAACAACAGAGCCTTGCCGTTAGTCGGACAGGAGTTATACAATAGGCCGTAGCAAGCTGACCTTCGCGCTGAACAAATCGGCAGAGTCCTGAGAATGGCGACAACCGAGCATACGATAAACGACGCCCTCGCCGAAGTCCTGACTGAGACCCGTAGCCTCTGGCGGTATAAGGGCGTCGTGAAATCTGAGAACATCGATGTTCTGAAAAGCAGCGGCAAGAGGCCCGACATCCTGATCACCGAGCCAAATGTCTCCCCTGTTATCGTGGAGACGGAGATAGTGCCGGCGGTCTCGGTGGAATCCGATGCCAGAGAGCGACTTGGCGAAGTGCTCAGTCTTTCGGGCAGGCGGATACTATCATCGCTGGCAGTCAGGATGGCAGCCAGGCTGAGGGACTTCTCAGGACAGTCGCTGAAGGATGAAATCCTCAGTGCTTCCGACTTCGAAATGGCTCTCTATGCCGGGGAGAGCCCGGAGTCGAACGCACGCTGGCCGCGAAGCGGCTGGCTTCGTGGCGGTGTTACCGACCTGTCGATTCTCATCCAGTCCGCTTCCGTGCCGCCTCCGGTCGTTGAAGAGGCGGCCAACCGGCTCGTTGACGGCGTAAATGAGGCCGCTGCGCTCTTGACTGATATGGCGACGGCTCATCCCGGGGCGATGAACATGATCTGCGAGGAACTGCGCCAGCAGGATGGAGAGCAGACCCGGAGAATGGCCATGACCATCCTGGCGAATGCGCTGGTGTTCCATGAGAGCCTGGCTCGCGGGACTGGCGACCTTTACTACGTTCGAACGCTTGACGAGCTGCGGGGCAAGCGCGGCGGCGTGAGCAAGAAGGAGATGCTGGAAGATTGGAAGAGGATTCTGAAGGTCAACTACTGGCCGATCTTCGATATCGCCCGGCGTATCATCGAGGTCATTCCCATAGATACCGCCAGGCCGCTCCTCGACAGCCTGGTCACCACGGCTGGGGAGCTGGTGGCGAACCACATGATGCGGTCACATGACCTGACCGGCGCTGTCTTCCAGCGGCTGATAGCCGACCGCAAGTTCCTTGCAGCCTACTACACACATCCGGCTTCGGCGGCGCTCCTGGTTGGCCTTGCCTTTGATGCCGACAGGACGCCGGGGAAGGGCTCGTGGGCAAAGGACAGCCATGTGACGGGTCTGCGTATAGCTGACTTCGCCTGCGGCACGGGCACTCTCCTGTCGGCAGCCTACCGCCGCATAAGCCAGTTGCACGAGGCATCCGGTGGTGATGCTGAACTGATTCACCCGGAGATGATGGCCACGGGGCTGGTCGGCTGCGATGTACTGCCGGCGGCCACTCACCTGACGGCTTCGATGCTGGCGGCGGCCCATCCTGCCGTCAAGTACAACCGCAGCTCGATAATGACGGTGGGCTACGGCTTGCGGGAGGACGGCGGTGTGTCCCTCGGCTCTCTGGACCTGCTCGACCCGCAGCGGGCATTCGACATCATCGCCATCACGGCGAAGGCCGTTGAGGGAATGGGCGAAAGCGAGAAAGAGGCATGGTCCACATTGCCTCACGCCTCGTTCGACGTGGTTATCATGAACCCGCCCTTCACGCGGGACACAGCGCATGAGGGCGTGAAGAGCGCCGTGCCGAACCCCATGTTTGCCGCCTTCGGCTCGGAAGCGGAAGAGCAGCGAGAGATGGCCCGAGCTGCCAAACGCCTTCTCCAGGGGACGAGCGCCCATGGCAATGCCGGGGAGGCCAGCGCCTTCCTCGTCCTCGCCGACCGCAAGCTCAAGCACATTGGGACTCTTGGCATGGTCATGCCGCTGAGCCTGCTGTTCGGAGAGGCATGGGAGGCGTCCCGGCAGCTACTGCGCAGGTCGTACGGCGACCTCCTCCTGGTCTCTATTGCTGGCGCTCGTGACGATGAGTTTTCGTTTTCGGCGGATACCGGAATGGGTGAGTGTCTGGTTGTCGGCCGCAGGTCTGCTAAGGCCAGCAGCCGGGCAACGTTTGTGGTGCTGAACGAGAGACCGTCTTCGACCATAGCGGGTTCGACCACCGCGGTTGAGGTCCATCGATTGAGAGGGGGCAAGCTGCGCAGGCTGGAAGACGGGCCGGTGGGGGGAAGCCTGGTTCATTTCGGCGACGACGCAATAGGGTATGCCATTGATGCGCCTCTACCCGAGAAAGGGCCGTGGAACCTGGCCCGCATCAAGGACGCTGCACTTGCCCAGGCCGCCTATCAGATGGCCAACTGTGCGATTATCTGGCTTCCCGGCATGACGAGGCAAGATGCGGTCTCAGTCTCTGTCAAAGCGGTCTCGGCTATTGCGAAGGTCGGGCCGGTTGACCGTGATGTCAATGGCAATACACCCGACGGGCGAATTCGCGGGCCGTTCCAGATAGAAGCTCTGAAAGCCAGGTCCGCACCCACCTACCCGGTGTTGTGGGCACATGATGCTCGCCGCGAAAGGTGCATGGAGTTCGAGGCGGACAGCGAAGGCTTCATACGCCAGGGCGCCAGTCCCGAGGAAGACAGGCTGGTTCGGGCCAAGGCTGAGCGGATCTGGGGAACAGCGTCTCACTGCCATTTCAACCGCGATTTTCGATTCAACAGCCAGTCCACCGCCATGCAATTCACCGATAGGCGAACCATTGGAGGTATGGCCTGGCCGTCCATCATCCTCGCGAGCGCGGAACAGGAGAAGGCACTGGTGCTGTGGGCGAACTCGTCTCTTGGCCTCCTGCTTCACTGGTGGCATGCCAACAAGCAGCAGGCGGGCCGGGGCAGAATTGGAGTGTCGGCTCTAGGGTCGCTGCCGGTGCTCGATGTCACGAAACTGTCGCAAGAAGCACTTTCCAGCGCGGTAGCTGTCTTCGATGACATGAAGCACCGTGAACTGCGGCCGGTCAACGAGATTGCTCAAGACCCCGTGCGCCACGAAATTGACATGAGGCTGGGCGGAGAGGTGCTGGGACTGCCGCCAGGGCTGCTGGCGCCCGACGGTGCTCTAGCACTGTTGAGGGAGAAGCTCGCCCTTGAGCCTTCCATAACTGGAAGCAAGTCAAGGTCCTGACACCGCATGTAGCCGCCTGGCGTGGCGACGGGAGTTCGCCGCTCCCTAGGGTGTTTCGAGCGTGAGGCCGACGGGGCAGTGGTCCGAGCCCATCACGTCGGGCATGATGAAGGCCTCGGTCACCGAGGGCAGAAGGTCCTGGCTGACAAAGAAGTAGTCGATCCTCCAGCCGACGTTCCGCTGGCGCGCCCTCGACTTCAGGTCCCACCACGTGTACTGCTGGGGCTCGCTGTTGAAGTGGCGGAAGGTATCGACGTAGCCGTGGGCGATGAACCTGTCTATCCACTCCCGCTCCATCGGCAGGAAGCCGGAGGTCTTCTCATTCTTCTTCGGCCGGGCCAGGTCTATCTCCCTGTGGGCCGTATTGAAATCGCCGCAGACCACGAGTTTCCGGCCCTGCGCCCTCAGGCCATCCGTGAAGGCGAGGAACGCCTCGTAGAAGTCCATCTTGTACTGGAGGCGAACGGCGTCCTTCTTGCCGTTGGGGAAGTACACGTTCAGCAGGGTGAACCCCGGGTGCTCCGTCAGCACCAGCCGCCCCTCGCCGTCAAGCTCGGGAACGTCCAGGCCGTACCGCACTGTCAGCGGTTTGTCTCTGGTGAAGGTGGCGACGCCGCTGTACCCCGTCCTCTCCGGTGAGTTCCAGTATACGTAGTAGCCCGCAGGCTGGCGCAGGGATGTCTCGAGCTGGTCGGGGCTGGCCTTCGTCTCCTGAAGGCACAGGATGTCCGGCGCCTCGCTGTCCAGCCATTCCAGCAGGCCCTTGCGCGCCACCGCCCTGACGCCGTTCACGTTCCAGCACAGAATCCTCATCCGCGGCATTGTGACACACCCCCTCAGCCCTCTGTGTGGCGATGCATGCTTTTGAAACGCATCCGGGATGGTGCTATTATAGCATGGCGAATCGCCGGCGCTCCGGAGGCTGGCGATTCCGCGTTCTCTCAGGTCGCGGCGGGCCGGCGCCGGGGATGCGGCGTACACGCGAGCAGTGGAGGTGCATCTTGAAGGTACTGGGGATCATGGGCAGCCCGAGGATGAAGGGTAACACCGACCTGCTTATGGATGAGGCGCTGAAGGGGGCGCAGGCCGGGGGGGCGGAGGTGGAGAAGCTGGTGGTAGACAGGCTGAACATATCCCCGTGCCGCGAGTACAACGCCTGTCTCCGCGACGGGAACTGCGTAATACATGACGACATGGACGACATCTACCCCAAGCTGTTGCACGCGGACGTCGTAATTGTCGGGTCACCCATGTTCTTCTACGCGCTCACCAGCCAGCTCAAGGCGCTCATAGACCGCTGCCAGGCGCTGTGGGCCCGGAAGTGCGTCCTTGACATAAACCCGCCGAATTCCTCACGAAAGGGCGCCTTCATTGGCGTCGGTGCCACCAGGGGTGAGAAGCTGTTCGAGGGGTCGAAGCTGACGCTCAAGTACTTCTTCCAGGCGATCGGCGTGGAGTACGCCGACGAGCTTCTGCTTCGGGGCGTTGACAGGAGGGGGGAGATAGAGCAGCACCCGACCGCGCTGACCGACGCCTTCGAAATGGGCAGGAGGCTGGCGGGCACGTAAGCCGGCGACCGGCGCGTGTGCCGGGTCGCCGCATCACCTCATTCCTCAACCGCTCCAGGCGTGGACCGCCCGGAGCCGCTCCCTGCACTCCGTACGCACGGGCGGATGGCATATTCAGGCTATCCCCGGCTCGAATGCGGGGTAGCACCCTCGACCGAAGGGCGGCAGGCTCACATAATAGTGGCCAACTAGTATGGGACCCTCGTGTGCCCTGGAGCGAACGATTCTGGAGTGGAGCAGATGCAATGAGGAAAAGCAGGATAGGCGTTCTGACCGGCGGTGGCGACTGCGCCGGGCTGAACCCGGCGCTCAAGTGGGTTGTCAAGACCGCGCTGGACGAGCGGCTGCGGGAGGAGAGCGGCACCAGGTACGAGGTGGTGGGCATAAGAGATGGGTGGACGGGACTGGTGGATGCTGACGGTGGCAGCCATGCATCGGGGGAGTGGATTGTCCAGGGGTTTGACGTGTTCCGCAGCGTCGTCCTCAGTGAGGATGTGGTGCGGACGTGGGACCGGTATGGTGGCACGTTCCTGGGGACTTCGCGGACGAATCCCTACAACCCGCAGAACGACCAGTCGGAGAAGGTGCTGGAGAACATCGAGAGGCTGGGCCTGGAGGCCATCATAGCCATCGGTGGGGAGGACACGCTCGGAGTCGCGTGCAAGCTCTCGAACGACGGCGTCAACGTGATTGGGATACCCAAGACGATTGACAAAGACCTGCCGGGGACGGACTACACGCTGGGCTTCGAGACGGCGCTCAACGTCATCACCGAGGAGGTCGACAGGCTGCGGACGACCGCCGGCTCTCACAGGCGGGTGTTTGTGGTCGAAACGATGGGGAGACATGCGGGCTGGCTTGCCCTGGAGGGAGGAGAGGCGAGCGGTGCATTCATCATTCTTATCCCAGAGCACGATTTCTCGATGGAGAGGGTGAACCAGCTAATCCGCGAGGCGGCGATAACGGGCGCCAGGTACAGCATCATCGTTGCGGCCGAGGGGGCGAAGCCGCAAGGGGGCTCGGAGTTCGTGCTCAGGAATGACGTGGACGGTTTCGGTCACCAGGCTCTCGGCGGCATCGCGGAGTACGTAGCCGAAGGGATACACCAGGCGCTCGGCCTCGATACGCGGAGCATAGTGCTGAGCCACTTGCAGCGAGGTGGCGCTCCGTGTGCCTACGACCGCAGGATGGGGCGATACTTCGGCATAGCCGCGGTTGACCTGGTGGTGAAGAAAGACTTCGGCAGGATGGTCAGCTATCGGAACGGTGAGATAACATCCGTGCCCCTGGCGGAGGCGATGGGACCAGCGCGGCTGGTGGACGTAAAGACCCACTACGATGCGGACAGGTACAACGGGCGTCGGGTCATCCTCAATCGGGTTGTGGAGAGGCAACATGCGTAGCGTGCACAGCGAGATCGACTCCCTGGTGGAAGGGGCGGTCTTCGGTTCAGGTGAGCAGGCGGCGGCGAGCCGGGGACTCATCCGGCAACTGGCTGCCGAAGGGGGAATCGTACCGGCGAGCATTCAGGGCCTGTATGACGCTGCGGGCAAGGGCCTGTACAACGGCATCACGGTGCCGGCCATCAACATCCGCGGGCTGACCTATCATGTCGCCCGGGCTGTCTTCCGGGCGGCCCTCGGGTGCAGGGCTGGCGCCATCATATTCGAACTCGCGCGTTCAGAGATGGGCTACACACGCCAGAGCCCGGGGGAGTATGCGGCGTGCGTGCTGGCTGCGGCCGTCAAAGAAGGCTTCAGCGGGCCGGTGTTCCTTCAGGGCGACCATTTCCAGGTGAAGGCCGGCAGGTATCGAGAGGAGCCGCAGGTCGAACTGAAGGCCATCAAGGACCTGACTCGTCAGGCGGTCAACGCGGGCTTTCTCAACATCGACATCGATGCCTCCACGCTGGTTGACCTGAGCCGTAACAGTCTCGAAGAACAGCAGGAGGAGAACTGCCGGGTCACCGCCGAAATGACCAGATTCATACGCGACATAGAGCCTGAAGGGGTAACCATCTCGGTTGGCGGCGAGATCGGGGAGGTAGGGAAGGAGAACAGCACTGTTGCCGACCTGCGGGCGTTTATGTCGGGATACCTCAGCCAACTGGGGCCTGGTGTGAGGGGGATTTCGAAGATCAGCGTGCAGACTGGCACGACGCACGGTGGCGTGGTGCTCCCCGACGGGTCGATAGCCAGCGTCAACATCGACTTCGCGACGCTCGAGAGGCTGTCCCGGGCGGCACGGGAGGAGTTCGGTCTGGGTGGAGCGGTGCAGCACGGGGCTTCGACCCTTCCCGATGAAGCGTTCGACAGGTTCCCCCAGGTCGGCACGCTTGAGGTGCACCTGGCCACTGGATTCCAGAACATCATACTTGACAGCCCGTTCTTGCCCGCGATCTTGCGCGCCCGCATCCAGGGCCATCTGCTGAAGGAGTATTCCGGCGAGAGGAAGGCCGGAGAGACCGACCAGCAGTTCCTGTACAAGACCCGGAAGAAGGCATTCGGCGACTTCAAGGAAGAGCTGTGGAACCTCTCCGAAGGTAGAGTGGCCACCCTGCAGAAGACACTGGAGGAGCGTTTCTCGCTCCTGTTCCACAAGCTCAAGGTGGTGGAGACGGCCGACCTGGTCAGCACCTTTGTGAACTGCGAACCGTCGTGCACTCCGTAGCCTCGGAGTGGACATCGCCTGCCTCACACCGGCTGTGGAAGCAAGCCTGGGCGGAGCGGATGCTCCGCCCTACCCGTATGTGCTGGCGTGTTGGACATGCCTTTCGCCCCGCGCACCTCCGGGTAGCCTGGAGCATCGGCTCCAGGCCGCCTACCCACGTATGCTGGCACGTTGCGGACGCCCCACGTCCACACCAACCCGGGACTTCTTGTCAGAAGGGCACCCGCATTCGTAGAATCGTGCTCTACATCCGGGGAATGGGAGGTGTGTTGTGCCACAGACCCGTACTTTCAAGCGTCTCAGGCTCTTCAATGCGGTGATGGCCGTGCTGCACCTCGGTCAAGCGGTGGCCATCTTCGTGCTCAGCAACCAGTTCGCGCTGCCGGTCCAGACGTCGTCCCTGACGTACAATGAGGCTATCGGACGGTTGGAGCCGGTCCGCGATACCCTGGTCGACCTTCGCATAGGGCCGCTGGTAGGCGTTTTCCTGTTGATGTCGGCGTTCGCCCACTTCATGCTGGCGTCGCCGAGACTGTACCCCTGGTACGTCAGGAACCTCAAGAAGAGCATAAACTACCTCAGGTGGTACGAGTACACATTCAGCGCGTCGCTGATGATAGTGGTGATCGCCATGCTCAGCGGTATCTACGACCTGGCCGCGCTGGTTCTCATCTTCGCACTCAACGCCACCATGCTATTCTTCGGGTTGATGATGGAGTTGCACAACCAGACAACGGAGAAGACGAACTGGACGGCGTATATCTTCGGGTGCATCGCCGGCATAGTGCCGTGGATTGTCATCGCCATATACTTCTACGGGTCGCTCGCTACCGCCACGGAGACGATCCCGACATTTGTGTACTACATCCTGGGGACGCTGTTCTTGTTCTTCTTCCTTGGCTTCGGTCTGAACATGTTCCTCCAGTACAGGAAGGTCGGGCCGTGGCGTGACTACCTCTTTGGCGAGGGGATATACATCGTGCTGAGCCTGGTGGCCAAATCGGCGCTCGCCTGGCAGGTGTTCTTCGGCACCCTGAGACCGGTGTAGGACAGCGCTGCGGGGGGTGCAATGGCAGGTTTGGAGGTCGCCGTGGAGGGCGTGACAGTCGGTGACAAGGCCTGCGTGCTGAACCTGTAGGGTGATGTCGCACACGCTGCCGAGTACGCGCTATACGAGTTCCTTGCCGAGCCTGGCTAGCTCTCGTCTACCAGGTAGTCCCAGAGCTTCACGATGTGCGGTGGGTGCTGGGGCTGGAAGCGGAGATGGTTTGGCGTGGGATAGCGCGCGATGCCGGCGCGGTGGCCTGCCTCAAGCCCGCTGACCACGCGGTCGATTTTGCTCATGGGGATGGCGATGGCCATCTCGCTGTCCTGGGTTGAGCAGTTGATGCGCTCGCCGGGGCCGGGCATCACAAGCTGGCACTCGTCGGTGACGATGGGCAGGGCAACGCTGTTGGCGCAGCTTGCTCCGGAGTTCACACTGAAGGTGAGAGGACTCCCTTCTCCGGTCAGTCTTCCCTGTATCAGTCGCATCACCTGCGCCGGGCTGCCGTACACCACGACGACGTGAGGCTCAAAGTCAGCCCGCTCAAGGGGGGCTATCAGAACGTGGCTATAGAGCGCGTACTCCAGCCGGGGGAAGCTTCGGGCGCTCGCCGCCGCAGTCTCCTTGCCCTGACCCAGCGATTCGCCGAAGCTGCCGTCAACCCACCCTTCCTTTGGGTACAGGAAGCCGAGGCTGAGGGCTCCCAGAGAGCAACTGGAATCCTCCAGGGCCTGGGCTACCACCCAGCCGTAGCGGCGGGCCATGGTGAGCGCCTGGCACAGGGCGACCTTTAAGCCGAGGTCTCGCATGGGGAGCCTGACTCGCTCCGGCAGCTCATCCGACTGGCACATTCGCACGGCCAGGGGGAAGGTCTGGGGCCGGAGATAGGTGTTCACCGCTTCATTGATCTCTTTAAGCTCCAACTTACTCCTCCTGAACTAGTGGCATCGATGCTATGCAGAGGCTTGAATGCTCTTCACTACTTCCACCGCCAGCGCCCGGCGGTCAGCCGGTGGCGTGAGGGCTCCGGTCATCTCGACCAGGTTGATGGCACCCTCGGCGCAACCTGAGGCGCAGACGCCGCAGCCGATACAGCGGTCCTTGTCCCATTCCGGCACGTCTGCGTCGCCAATGGCCAGGGCGTTCGCCGGGCAGCGGTCTACGCAGGTGCCGCAGAGCGTGCACAGCCCCGGGTCGAAGGATGGCTCGAAGGTGTGGACGATGGCCTGCGACGGCTTCGGCTGCCTCAGGACAGGAACGAGGATGGCACAGTGACACGGGCAGCAGTTGCATATGAAATCCAGTTTCTGCATGTTGACGCATGCATGTACCAGGCCCGCCTCCTCCGCCTGACGCATGACGTCCGCTGCTTCCTCCTTGCTCACCCTTCGCGCAATGCGCCTTTCGATGACGTTCTCGGCGGTCCTGCCGAAGGCGATGCAAACCTCCATGGGCATGCCGCAGACGTCGTTCGGGTCGACCAGTCGCGCCTCGTGGCGGCAGTAGCAGGTGCCCAATGAGATGGGGTCGGCCTCTTCGAGATAGGCCATGACTTGGTCGTACGTCCGGACGCTGTGCCTGGCATCGATGTGTCTGTCCACCGGGATAACCCGCCCCATCGGGTACCTGACCCGCGGCCGCCCGCCGGAGGCGGCGGCCACAGCGTTTCTGAAGCCGTTGATGGCTCTGGCGATCTCGTAGTCCCTGTGGGTCGTCGTCCCGCGCATGAACTGCAATTCGAATATGCCCGGCATAAGGGGGAGAGCGGAATAGACGCGGGTCCCCTCCTTTACGAACGACATGATAAGGCCCTTGTCGGCCATGCCCTCCAGTATCGGAGTGACTTCGACTTCGCTCCTGCCTATCGCCTCTGCGATCGCGCCTGGTACGCAAGACCCCTGGGGCATGGCGTTGCTGACGCCGGCCTCTTCTGGAGTGAAGAGCACCCTCACCATTTCATCGAACTCAGGGATACTCAAGTCCCAGCCCACGTGGCCGCGCCTGGCCATCGTCTCTCTCAATCGCTCATATGCTTCATCGCTCACCCTGAGGCACCTCCCGTCCTGAATCGCCTGTGTTGTCGCCTTTGAGAAGCCTGTCGAAGACAATCTGCTCGAATGCACGCAGCGGCGCCGTGCTCTTCATCACCTTCGCCTGGAGCAAGGCGCCCTGCCAGCCGCCGACGACGAACTCGCACAGTTGGGCAATGTCGAGGTAGTCGGGTATCTCTCCTGTCTCCCGGGCTTCCTTGAGGAGGGCGAGGATGCGCTCCTTGATAGCGGCGAACGCTCCCTCCAGCTTCTGGCGGAAGCTCTCGCTCACGTCGGCCATTTCCATCGAGAGATTGCCGATAGGGCAGCCTCCCTTGAAGTCGTTACTCTCAAGGGCGGTGAAGGTCCAGTCGAAGAATGCTCTGACCTTCGACAGCGGCGATCTGCTGGTATCGTTCTGGAGCCTCTCGGCCCATGCGATGATGCCGTCGATGTAGTGGTCGATGAGCTGTAGCCCGAAGTCCTCCTTGCTCTTGAAGTAGAAGTAGAAGGAGCCCTTCGGGATGCCGGCGGCGGTGACCAGTTCCTCGATACCGGTGCTGTGGAAGCCGTTGACCCTGACGATATCCGCCGTTGCCTTCAGGATCTCCGCTTTGGTATGCGACTTCATGTGCAGTCCCCGTGCTTCGGTTGGTGCTCGATAAGCCTTGCTTGGCTGGACCCGGGTCAATGCCTGTAGTTATAGTAGAACGGTCGACTAGTATTGAGCATGATAAAACAACCACGTTCTTGCTGTCAACCCTGACTGCCTCAGTCGACAGGGCGGTCAAACGCCAGTATCGTCGGGGTGCTCTAGGTCACACCCTGGGCGTATTGCGCTCTCAACTCAGACTTCCTGACCTTGGTAGTTGAGGTGAGAGGCAGCTCTTCCACAATTTTGACGTGTGTCGGATACTTGAACTTGCTGACCTTGCCCTTGAGGAACTCCAGAACGTCTTCGGCGGCTACGGTCTCGCCCGGGTTCGGCAGGATGAAGGCCATCCCGGTCTCACCCCACCTGTCGTCGGGGACTCCGATGATAGCGGCGTTGGCTATGTTGGGGTGACCGCAGAGTATCTTCTCGACCTCCGCGGGATAGACGTTCTCGCCCCCGCTGCGATACATGTCTTTGACCCTGTCCACTATGTAGAAGAATCCCTCGTCGTCCATGTAGCCTAGGTCGCCGGTGTGCAACACCCCATCGACTATAGCCTCTTGTGTTGCCTGCGGCATGTTCCAGTAGCCGCTCATCACGGTGGGACCGCTGGCAACGATCTCACCGATTTCGTTGGGCTTCAGCCTGTTTCCGTCCATGTCGGCAATCCATATGTCGGTGAAGAAGCCTGGCTTGCCCACGGAGCCCATCTTGCGGAAGATGTCCTCTTTGGGAAGCAGCATCATGGCGGAGTTCTCTGTCTGGCCGAATCCCTGTTGCATGTAGAGACCGCGCTTCGCCAGCTCCTCGAAGAGACTCGGCGGCGTGCGCTCCCCACCTCCGATTACAGCCCGTACGCTGCTCGCGTCGATCTGGTCGAGCTTGCCGGTGGCGAGGATCAGCTTCCACATGGTAGTGAGAGCGAAGACGATCGTCGCTTTGTACGTCTGGATGTCCTCAGCGAATTCGTCGGGATTGAATCCCCGTCGCATGACCATCGTCATACCTGCGTTGAGCGCGGGACTGGCCACGATGAAGAGGCCGCCTGAGTGAAATAGCGGCATCTGGGCTATCATGACATCATCTGGCGTCAGGCCCGCGTAGAGGCTCACCTGGTAGTTCTTGAAGTAGGTCTGCTCGTGAGTCAGGACGGCGCCTTTGGGATCGCCGGTTGTCCCAGATGTATACAGGATCGCGAGTGGGTCATCCATCATGACCGGCGCATCCGGCATCGGTTCACTTGTGGACTGTCCTTTGACCAGCTCGCGGTAGTCAACGGCCCAGTCCGGTTTCTCTGGCTGCCCGGGCTGATCGCTCTGGAGGTAAATGAACTGGTCTTCCTTCACCTTCGTTTGGTTGCGAATCTGGTCGACGTTTCCGATGAACTGGTCATGGAATAGCAGCAAGCTTACACTACAGTCGTTCAACTGGTACTGAAGTTCGCGAGGCACCATACGCCAGCTCAGCGGCACGAAGGTCAACCCTAGCTTTGCTGCTGCGAAGAATGTCTCCAGGAACTCCATGCAGTTCAGGAGCAACACAGCTACTCGGTCGCCCTTCTTCAGTCCTCTGCTCTGTAGCATGTGTGCGCAGCGGTTCACCCCGTCATTTAGCTGCTGATAAGAGACGTGCTCGCCCTCACAGACCACGGCAGTCTTGTCCGGGTGCAGTTCTGCTCTCCTCCGAGTTATGTATCCGACTCCCCATGGTACTGACATGTCTACGACCTCCTCCTGCATTAGTGCAGGGACTCTGCCGAATCCCTTCGCAAGAACCCCAGAGGCTCCGGCGTCGGTAGCGCAGGAGCGCTACTGCTCAACATGCTGAGTTGAGGCTCACGAACACCAAAGACATAAGCCTGGATTGAGTGCCATCCGCATGTCGGATTCTACTCAATAAGGCCGTATAGAGCAATGACCTTCTCCAGGACGTTTGTCTGGGTTGCTCAGGTTGAGCAGGCAAAGGAGGACGGTCGCCGAAACGTTACTGGTCGAGCCAGACAGAATGGACTAGTGTGGCTTCAGGTGGGGCACCAGCGAATGGGGCTTCTCCTGGCCATGTTCTTCCATCAGTCTGTCGTCGCCCATTATCTGGCGGGAATCGCCATCAGCGATGACACGCCCCTTGTCGATGAGCACCACGCGGCTGCACACTTCGAGGAGAAGCTCGAGATCGTGGGAGGCGACTATCATCGTCTCAGCGGAGCCCTGGAGCAGGCGAATGAGGCGACGCCGCGAGCGGATGTCGAGGTTGGCGCTCGGCTCGTCGTACAGTATGAGCTGCGGGTGCATCGCCAGCACGCCAGCGATGGACACCATGCGCTTCTCCCCCTCTGACAGGTGATGTACCGGCCTGGCGGCGAGGCCGGCGCAGCCAACGGTGGACAGCGCCTGCGCGGCTCTTGCCTCGACCTCGTCTCTGGGCAGCTTCATGTTCCTCAACCCGAAGGCGACGTCGTCATACACTGAAGGACAGAACAGCTGGTCGTCCGGGTTCTGGAAAACGAGGCCAACATCGGGACGGAACTGCCGGCTGGCCACCGGCTTGCCCATCACCACTACCTCGCCGGCGGTCGCCTCGAGCAGGCCGCAGATGATAAGGAACAGGGTGGTCTTTCCCGCGCCGTTGGGTCCGATGAGTCCGATGTGTTCCCCGGGCATCACCCGAAGGCTGACATCCTTCAATACATCTGGCTGATCGGGATAGGAGAAGCATAGACCGGACACTGTAAGGACCGGGTCGTCAGGCAGTTCGACCATCTCTGCTGGCATCTTATCACATCATCCCTTTTCTCGGAGCACCGACGCGATGTCGCAGGGCGATGTCGCAGGCAGTTCCTTCTGACTGATCAGATGAGGTACTCCGCCGCGATGAATGCCCCTGCCACCACGAGGGCCCCGACAAAGGCGATAACATCACCTCGGTTCGCCTGGAATTCGCCCCGCCCATGCTCGCCCTCGCCATAGCCGCGTAGTATCATTGCCTTGTACACCCACTCGGAACGCTCGTAGCTGCGCACCAGGATGCTGCCACCCAGCCACGCCAGGGTGCGGAGGCCGTCGATGCTCACAAGCCGTTCTCGAAACCCACGGAGCCTCATCGCTGCCTCCATCCTGTGGAGGTAGTCGCCTATCTCGAACATGTAGCGGTACGCGAGCAGCGCCATATCGGTCAGGATGTCGGGGACTCGCAGGGCGTGCATCGCCTCAACAGTCCTCAGGAAAGACGCCGTCCCGAACAGGACGAGGCCAACGGTCAGAATACAGAGGAACCTGGTGGCTATGAGGATGGCGGCGATGAGACCTTCCTGCCGCACGTCGATCGGTCCAAGGCTGACGAGGGTGGTCTGGCCAGACAGGAAAGGGAGGAGCAGCACCACTACCACCACGAAGAGCGAGGGGTAGCGCAATCGAGTGAAAAGGAATGACGGCGGCAGACGGGACAACGAATAGGCCACGGCGGTCGCCAGGAGCATCGCCGGCAACATGCGGAGGTCACGAACGAAAGCAAAGGCGAAGATCAGTGCCATAAGGCCGACCAGCTTGTACCTTGCGTCCCAGCGATGCAGCGGGGAGCTAAGGTGAACGTATTCGTCGAAGCCGAACTTCATACAGCAACCAGCAGTCCCGGTCGTACCCGCTGGAGGAACATCGCCACCGCGGCGGTGAAGACGCCTTCGATGAACATGAGTGGTACGTGTGCCAGGGCCAGGGCGAAAACCGCCGCCCGCTCGGTGGCCACGTCAAAGCCACTGGGAATGAAGAAAATCAGCAGCGGCACGAAGATGGCTACCGATGCGGCGAGGGCGAAGAAGCCGGCAATGAAGCCGAATATGCCGGTCTTCAATCGGGAAGCCTCGCCCTTGAAGTTCCGCAGCCTGAATACGTAGTGCGCCAGTAGTGCGGGTACCCCCATGATGATGGCGTTTACCCCCAGCGTGGTCAGTCCGCCATGCTGGAACATCACTGCCTGGAAGAATAGCCCGATAAGGATGGCGGGGAAGGCGTAGAAGCCCAGGATGGCCCCCAGCAGCCCGTTGAGTACCAGATGAACACTGGTCGGCGGCACCGGAATGTGAATCCACGAGACAACGAAGAAGGCCGCGGTGAGGAGGGAAGCCTTGGGGATATGTTCCCTGGGGTCACCCGCTTTCCTGATTCTGCGGAGCGAGTACCAGGCAACGGGCACGGTGGCGGCGTAGCCGGTGGCCCATACCTGCGCCGGGAGCAGCCCGTCGGGGATATGCATCAGGCCCTCCTTCGTAGCACGTACAACGCTGTCCCTATCAGCCCCCACACGACACAGAGCGACATCAGTACGATTTGAAGAACGCTGTAGCCACCGCCGCTGCTTGCCGCAGTTCCCCCACCCACGGCAATATGAACGATGTCGCCGTGGCCGGCAAGACGCACCTGCACGTCCCAGGTGCCCGGTTTGGAGGTGTCGGGGCTGAAACTGAACCGGCCTTCCTCGTCACAGACACCAGTGAGCCAGGGGGTGCTCAGTTCGTCGGGGGCGTATACCGCCACCTGAGCGCCGGCCATCGGTTCGCCCGTGTCGTATGCAGCAACAATCTCGACCACCGTGCTGGAGGTGTAATAGATGTCTACGCCGTGGGCATACACCGTCGTCGGAACGAGAAGGGCGATGACGACAAAGGCCAGATATACTCCGAGCTTCCACTTCCTATCCATGGCCTGGCCCCCGTTCCGAATCATGACTCAGGTTGCTTGTCGCAGTAGCAGTGACCCTCGCCAACGTGCCCCAGCGTTGGAAGCGTGTTGACCAGTGTCTGGTAGTCTTGCAGTGAGAGCTTGGCCTCAAGGCTGGCCAGGTCTTCATCCACTACGCCATTGTCGGCCAGTGCAGCGAACGGATCGAAGCCTGTAGCCCCGGTGTTAACGTGGTCATCGGCCGGGGCGTCGAAATCCCCGAAGACGTGGTCGAAGTGGAATGTCATCTCGACATCAGCCGTGTCGCCGCCCTCCACTATGCCCTTGCGCTCGTCGCCGACGTATTCGCCACAGCAGTACGTGTACTCCTCTTCGATGCTGATGGTGAAGTCAATAGTGTGTCCATCCTTCTCCGCCGTACCCACGACGACCAGGGCGTAGCCCTCGGCTGGCCCCGAGGAGGCCTTCGTCATCTTCCAGGAAACGGCGTTGTAGAGGCCCACAGCCGCGTTTTCCACCTCCCCCACAAGAATGGGGTCGGCGCTTTCGTCTCCCTCAGCCAGGTCCACGGTGTATGCCGAGGGCAGGCTGGCCTCGACATCGCCCTCTATGGTCGCGCTTGTATGGGGGTCGTATGGTGGGTCTGTCTGATAGGCTGTCACCTCAGCAAGGTGGACATATACGTGGTCGAAGGTAATACTCCAACCATCTTTGGAGACAAACCCCTCTCGGACGAAGTCCTCGCCATTGGCGAGGAACTGCAATGTCCCCGCTGCTGCGGTCCCACCACAACTGATGAGTGCAACAGCGACGAGCAGCAGCGTAACAATAACCGCGACAGTCGTTGTTCTGACCATCAAAGACCTCCTTTGTTCAGTTTACTTCATAGAACGCGGTTCGCGTACATCCTTCTAGCTATTACCGCCCAGCCGTGCCAACGGCTACCCGGCGGCGTGACTTCCGTCGTTGTTCCCTGTCATGTAACGGTCCAGGCGGGTATCTTGTCCAGATGTTGCTATGAGAATGTGATTCAGTTAAGTTGGGTGAAACGCTGAGTGAAGGTCCGACGCACCGCCTACCAGAGTCCGGGTATGGGGGTGCACCGGAGCGGTTGTGAGCACGCTTGCCTGTCCTTCTTCGACTAGCTTTCCGTCGAACATGACGGCAATCCTGTCGCTGACCTTCCTCGCCACGGCTATGTCGTGGGTTATGAACAACATGCTCAGGCCTCGCTGCTCCTGGAGACCCAGCATCAGCTTCATTATCTTGGCCTGGAGGCTGGGGTCAAGGAAGGCGGTGGGCTCGTCTGCTATAAGCAGACGAGGGTCAAGGACGAGGGCGCGGGCTATGGCCACTCGCTGCATCTCACCGCCGCTCAGGTGGTGCGGATACGTGTGCAGGAAGTCCTCATCGGTCGGCAGTTCCACCTCTCCGATGACTCGAATGGCCTTGCGCTCCCGCTCCTCCTTCGTGCCGATTCCCTGGATATCCAGCGGTTCCCTCACCAACTCCAGCACCGACAGTCGGTGGCTCAGCGACTCCCCCGGGTTCTGAAAGACGATCTGGACCTGCCTGTAGAAGTCCCTGTCCCTGACGGCCACCCTCTGTCCCTCAAGGTACACCTCGCCTCCGTCGGCGGGATGAAGCCCCATGATAGTTTTGGCCAGGGTGGTCTTGCCGGAGCCGCTCTCCCCTACCAGGGCCAGGGTCTCGCCGCTCTCGATCGATAAGCTGACCCCGTCCACTGCCTTTCTCTGTCCGAAGGACTTACGCAGATTCTCGGTGGCAAGCAGGGTAATGATGCCGCCCCTGTGGCATGCAACATGCCTCCCTTGGGACGGTGTTAGCACTGGCTGTCGCGTGCTACAGGCCTCTATCGCCTGGGTGCACCGTGGGTGGAAGGGACAGCCAGCGGTTTCACGGCTCATCTTCCCTTTCACCCCCTGGAGGTCCTTGACCGTGGTCATATTGGGATACGACCTTAGTAGGGCTCGGGTGTAGGGGTGTCTCGGGCGAGACAGTACGTCTGAGGCCGACCCCATCTCCAGTATCGTCCCGGCATAGAGTACGGCCACCCTGTCAGCCAGCCTGGCGGCTGTGGCGATGTCGTGGGTGACCAGAATGTAGGTGTGGTCTCTGGCCATGCTCTTGAGCAGGGCCACAACCTCCGCCCGGGACGTGGCGTCGAGCGAGGATACGGGCTCGTCGAGGATGATAATTTCAGGATCGTTGGCCAGGGCCATGGCTATCAGCACCCTCTGCTGCTCCCCGCCGCTCAACTGATGGGGATAGGAATTGTGTTTCTCCCTGGGGAGGCCGGCGCGGGCCAGCAAGGCCCCAGCCTGCTCTCGTGCGTCGGGCTTGTCCCTCACGCTGTGCTCAACCATTGGCTCTATCACCTGGTCGAGCACCGTGTGCACCGGGTTCAGAGCGTTGTTCGCATTCTGGAACACCATTGAGACCTTGTTCCACCTGACCTGCTGCATCGAATGCTCGGGGAGCGCGAGTACGTTGACGCCGTCGATGAGGACCTCGCCTCTGACTTCCGTTTCCACCAGCCTCATTATGGTCAAACCCAGGGTGGTCTTTCCCGCCCCGGACTCTCCGACTATGGCCAGGCATTCGCCCTGTTCCACATCGAGGTCTACGCCGTCGAGCACGTGGGTGCTGCCGTAGCTGACCTGGAGATTCCTGACGCTAAGCACTGGCTTCACCTCTGAGGCGGGGGTCCATCACCGGCTCCATGGAGTGGCCGATGAAGGTGATGGATACGATAAGCAGGGAAAGCGCGATGCCTGCGGGAAGTAGCCACCAGGCCCACACGTTGAGGTAGCTGTACTCCATAGCTTCCCGCATTATTACGCCCCAGCTCATGAGGTTGGGGTCGGAGATACCGATGAAGGCCAGCCCAGCCTCCATGAACACCGCCCTTCTCATGGTGTAGACGAACTCCACCAGCAGGATGGGGCCGAGGTCTGGCACTATGTGGCGGCGCATCAGGTACCGCGTGCCCGCACCGAACGACCGTGCGGCGGCCACGTGCAGCTCTTCTTTCAGTGAGAGAGCCTGTGCTCGCACGATGCGAGCGCCGCCCTGCCAGCCGAGCAGAGACAGCAGGACGATAATGGTCCACATATTGGGCCGCAGGTAAGCGGCCACCAGAATCAAGACGATTATGATGGGGATGACGATGAGAGCGTCGACTACCCTCATGACAATGCTGTCATAGACACCGCCTATGAGCGCCGCCGAGGTGCCCACTATGGCCGCCAGCAGTGTGGAAAGGAGGCCAACCGAGATCCCGACGAGCAGCGACGTTCTGGCCCCGTACACGAGCTGGCCCCATATGTCTTGCCCCACGTGGTTGGTGCCCAGGGGGTGACTCCAGGATGGGGCCAGGAACGAGTGGACACTCTGGGCTATGGGGTCGTAGCCGGCAAGCAAGGGGGCGAAGAGGGCCAGCAGCACTATCACGGCGAATGCGGCGATGCCGAATCTTCCCGGGCTGCTGTGAGTTACTTCCTTCTTGAGATCAACGTGCATAGCTAACCCTCGGGTCCAGTCTGGAATAGGAGAGGTCCACCAGGAAGTTGGCCGCCAGGACAAGCACGGCCACCAGGAGAAGGACTCCCTGGATAACGGCGTAGTCGCGGAATAGCAGGGCCTCATAAGTGAGGTAGCCCAGGCCGGGGAAGGAGAAGACTATCTCAACGAAGAGGGTGCCGGTGACCAGTCTGCCGAGCCAGATGCCGGTCATGGTAACGACCGGCAGCATGGAGTTGCGCCCTGCATGGCGGTACTTGAGAAGCCGCTGGGAAAGGCCCTTCGCCCTGGCGGTGAGCATGTAGGGCTCCTTGAGCACGGTAATCATTGTGTTCCGGGTGAGCAGGTAGCCGCTGGCCAGATGTGCCAGCGTAAGCGAGGTCACTGGCAGCGCCAGGTGTTTCAGAACATCCAGCACGAGGGCGCCTCCGGAGAGGCCGGAATAGGGGGTCATCGCGCCGGCGAGGGGCAGAACACCCAGGATTACACCGAAGACGAGGAGCAGGACGATTCCTACGAAGAAGTCGGGGAAGCCGTTGAGAGCCATGAGCCCGGCGAGCATACTCCGGTCGGTCCTGGTGCCGCGACGCCAGCCCGATTCGATGCCGAGCACCACGCCGAGCACCGTAGACAGGGCCAAAGACAGACCCACGAGCAGCAGGGTCCATGGAAGCCGGCCCAGAATCACCTGGAACACTGGAGCGTTGTAGTAGTAGGAATAGCCCAGGTCACCGCGGAAAAGGGCGGCGAAGTAGGCTCCCAGTTGCTGCCACAACGTCTGGTCCAGCGAGAAGCGGTGCACCAGCTCCGCCTGTAGTTGCGGAGACATCTGCACCAGCGCTTCCCTGCCGTAGATGGTCATGAGCGGGTCGCCCGGCATCAGGCGGGGGAGAATGAAGTTCAGCGACAGGATGAGCAGCAGCGCGATGGCGTACGTCAACGCGTTGCGCTTGCTCAGCATACGCATCTCAGTCTCCGTCCGTGCATCATTCCTTGCCGTGCGCCGGGCCTGAGCGTGGCGGTCTGCCACCGAGTCCGCGCTGGACCTGTGCCATCCACTCAGAAACCTGCACGTCTCGGACCCTGTAGTAGTACGGGGTGTAGGGCTTTATGTCTATCACAGGGCTGCCATCAACGGCCTCAAGCCCCTCCACCACCAGCACATTGCCTCTGCGCTCGAGAAGGCGGACCACGGTCACGGAAATCGGGTTGGGCCTGGCCGGGCTGCAAGTGGCGAAGATGCCGGTCAGAGGCAGGTCCTTTCTTCCCATTGGATGTACCTTCGTCATCGACCGGGCCTGCTGCGGGACCAGGTGGGCCCAGTAGAGCACCAGAAGGTGGGAGAAACCGTCAATGCCGTCGAGGATGCCCGTCAGGTCGTCATCGACCACGAGCTCGGCGATGGCATCGCGTTCCTCCCGGGCCCTCTCCGCGCCGGCCCCCCAGTGCAGGTCGCCCCGCTTCGGGACAAGGCTCGGCTGCTTCAGGACGCTGCGGACAATCCCGACAGGCCTCAGTCGTATGTCCGGGGCGCTGGCG
This sequence comes from Chloroflexota bacterium, assembly GCA_034189695.1. Taxonomy (GTDB): domain Bacteria; phylum Chloroflexota; class Dehalococcoidia; order E44-bin15; family E44-bin15; genus JAXHUA01. The sequence goes on from JAXHUA010000139.1 coordinate 20,968, forward strand.
CTTCTCTCAGACTCACTCGTGTGTTCCATCGTCTCTGCACGCTAGGAGCCATCCGGTGCGAGGAAGGCCACCTTGTTCAAGGGAATGGGTATGCCCGATGCGACGCCGCCCTCCGTGTAGAAGAGCTCCACTGTGCCGTCACGGGCCCAGTACCAGTCGGGGTAATAGAGCGTTAGCGCTGGGACTTCCTCAGCGTAGACTGCCTGGATCTCCTGGACTATCTGCAACCTCTGTTCGGGGTCCATCTCGTGGGCCTGGTCTTCGAGAAGCTGGTTCAGTGTCTCATTCTCGGTGTAGCGAGCGCTGTTGAACCCATCCGCCGTTATCACCCGGGGCAGTATGGACGGCTCATAGAGACCGCCATGTCCATATATCGCCAGGTCGAAGTCCCAGGCGTCGACTCTGGCATCAAGCGTCGCCCCTTCCAGCGTGACAAGGTTCACCTTCAGGCCGAGGTCCTCCAGCTCCTGTTGAACGAACTGGCCGACCTCCTTGAAGCCGTACGCGGTCTGGCTGAGTATCACCACCTCCAGCGGTGTCCCGTCCTTGCTGAGATAGCCGTTCTCCAGCTCGTATCCCAGCGATGCAAGCAGTTGCTGCGCCGTTGCCGGATCGTACTCATACATCTCGATGTCCGGGTTGTACCACTGGTTGTCGGGCGGCAGCAGGCCGGGACTTCCCGCTATGCCGTAGCCACGCTGGGTGATGTCGACGAGTTCCTCCCTATCGATGGCGTAGGCGAGAGCCTGCCGGAACTCCCTGGAGGAGAATGGCTCCCTGGTGTGGTTGATGAGCAGCTTGGCGTTCCACGAGTAGGATGAACGCAGAATGGTGAAGCCGTCAGCTTGCAGCGTGTCGACCAACTCCGCCGGGATATCGGCTGCGCTGGCGCTGCCCTGCTGCAACGCCGTGGGCGCCATCTCCTCGCTCACCTTGTCGAATATGATGGAGGCGACCGCTGGTTCGCCCTGATAGTAGTCTTCGTACGCCTTGTAGAGGTATGTCCCGTGCTCCTTGCTGTAGTCGGCCAGCGTGAAGGGCCCGGTGCCGATCACCGCTTGCGGCTCGGTGAAGGTAGCGGGGTCGTCCACGGATTCCCACACATGCCGTGGGAGGATGACCATGGTCCCGGCCACGTCGGTCAGGAACGGAGCATAGGGCTGCTCCAGGTAGAGCTTGATTGAATAGTCGTCGATAACCTCCACTTCACTCACGCCGGTCGGCCCGATGAGTGTGACGAAGGGCAGGGGATGCGCCTTGACGTATTCAATGGTGAAGGCCACGTCGTCCGCATCGAAAGCCTCGCCATCGTGCCAGGTCACTCCCTCACGCAACTGGAAGAGGTACGCCGTGTCGGCGTCGATGTACTGCCAGCTTTCGGCAAGCGCCGGGATGAACCCGTCCTCGTCCTTCCAGACGAGGGTGTCGAAGATAAGGCTCATTCGAATGTAACCGGGTCCCCTGGAGTAGTGGGCATAGGGCGAAGGGTAGCCCCAGTCGCCGGTGGGGTCGGTAACGGTGTAGGTCACTTCCCCCGAAGACCCGGGTGAACAGGCCGCCGACGCCAGCAGCAGGGCTGGCAGAGTGACCAGGACCGCCAGGACGAGCACGAACCGTCTGGCTCCATCGCTCATGTTGCTGCATCCTCCTCGACCAGATTCATTCACGTGTACAGGCATTGAGCCGCCGCCGTTCCGGGACGGCGCGCCAGTTGCTTTCGCTAGCAATTGCAAATATTCGCGTTAACAGGCAAAAAGAGAGACTAACCGGCGCATTCGTCGCAGACGCCGAAGACGGCCACATGCTCGAACTCGGCCTGGAAGCGGTACCTGTCGCTCAGGTCCTTGCGCAGGCGCTCGAAGGCTGACCCGTCGATGTCCTGGATCTTGCCACAGTTGCGGCAGACCAGATGATGGTGATGCGCCTTTCCAGCAGGGTGGTACACCAGGCGCCCGCCGCCGAGGTTGGTCTCGGCAACCAGGCCAAGCTCCTTCAACAGCTCAAGCGTGCGGTAGATGGTCGATATGTTGATGTAGGGATACCTGGCCAGCGCCTGGCGGTGGATCTCCTCGGCGCTGATGTGGTCGTCGCTGGTCTCAACAGCGTCCAGGACAATCATTCGCTGCGGAGTGAGGCGATAGCCTTTCTCGCGCAGGGCCTCTGACAAGCTCTTTCCACGTCTCATCGCTCTGCCGCTACAGTCTACCACAGGCCGGCGGCATGGTGCAATAGGTTGCATCGGCATTCGGTACCAGTAGCGGCATGTTGCAGTCCGCCCATCGGGCTGCGCCTGGTCACGTTTCGGTGCCACGTGTAGCGGAGTGTCACTGCCGTCGCCCCCGGGCTCGCCTAGTCGCCGCAGCGCGCGTGCTTAGCTATGGCGGGACTTGACATTTCACGTATGGAGCAATTATAGTCAACTAGCTTGAAAGGAGGTGATAGGGATGGCGGAGGCCTACTGCTTCAAGTGCAGAGCCAAGAAGGAGATCAAGAATCCCGAGAAGGTCACCTTGAAGAACGGAAGGCCGGCCATTCGAGGTGTGTGCCCCACGTGCGGGACCAAGGTGTTTCGCATTGGGAAGAGCTGACCCGTACAGCACGTGGGCGTGACCAAGCTGCCGGGCGAGCCTCATCCTTGTTTCGGCAAGGGGAGCGTTGAGAGCAGGGCACAGGCGTTGGAGGTGAGAACCTCAGCGCACTCTTCCTCGTTTAGTCCGGCGCCTTGTACGATTCGGTGGGCAAGACTCGGGGAAAGCAAGTCTGACGGCTCGTGGGCATCCGAATTGAGGAGTAGACGGGCGCCCGTGAGCCTCGCCACACGGGAAACGTGACCGTTGGTAAGTGAGTGGCCCTTCCTGCCGCTGAGTTCGAGGTAGACACCGTTCTTGGCAGCAAGCTGGGCTTCCTCGATAGTAATCAGACCAGGATGTGCCAGAATATCGACACAGGAGCTTTGAAGCGCGGCGAGATTGGTGCCTTCCTCGACTGGCTCAACGATGGTCTCGCCGTGTACGATAACCAACCAGGCCCCCAATTCCTTGGCACGACGCGCTGCCTCGTCTATGGCTGCTGGAGGGACGTGGGTGAGTTCCACCCCTGGTGCGACGATTATGTCCCAATGCTTCCTGGCAAGTGCGCAGTCTTCCGCAACCTCCGAAATCACCCGTTCCAGAGAGCCTACGCCGGCATGGTCGGTGATTCCAAGAGCCTTGTAGCCCCTCGTGCTGGCTCGCCTGATCAGTTCTATTGGTGTCAGAGAACCGTCGCTCAGCGTGGTGTGAGTGTGGAAATCATAGACCAAGAACCACCTCCCTCGTAGGGTGCGTTCATTGTAGAACAGGAGATAGATTTGGGCAACATAAACGTAGCCATACTTGGCGTTGGGAACTGCGCGTCGTCGCTGGTCCAGGGTGTCCAATACTACGGTGAGGCCAAGGAGGGCGAGTTCATTCCAGGTCTGATGCACGTCGACCTCGGCGGCTACCATGTCCGAGACATCAAATTCGTTGCGGCATTTGACGTCGATCGCAAGAAGGTGGGCAAGGACCTGAGTGAGGCGATATTCACGTCGCCGAACAACACCTACCGGTTCTGCGACGTACCGACCTGCGGAGTGAAGGTGTCACGGGGTATGACTCACGACGGGCTGGGCAAGTACCTGTCGGAAATAATCACCAAAGCCCCCGGGCCTACGGATGATATCGTCAGCATACTCAAGGAGACGGGCACTGACATCGTTGTCAATTACCTTCCCGTAGGTAGCGAGGAAGCGACCAAGTGGTACATCGAGCAGGTGCTGGCCGCTGGATGCGCTTTCGTGAACTGCATTCCTGTCTTCATTGCCCGGGAGAAATACTGGCAGAAACGGTTCGCTGAGAAGGGGCTGCCGGTAGTGGGCGATGACATCAAAAGCCAGGTCGGAGCCACCATTGTACATCGAGTCCTGACGCGCCTGTTTCGAGAGCGAGGCGTCAAGCTGGAACGGACCTTCCAGTTGAATTTCGGGGGAAACACGGACTTCCTCAACATGCTTGAGCGCGAGAGACTGGAGTCCAAGAAGATATCCAAGACCGATTCAGTCACGTCACAGCTCGACTACGACATAGGGCGTGACAATATTCACGTGGGCCCCAGCGACTATGTCACTTGGCTGAGCGACCGTAAGTGGTGCTACATTCGAATGGAGGGGCGGACCTTCGGCGACGTTCCACTCAACATCGAAGCCAAACTGGAGGTGTGGGACAGCCCCAATTCCGCGGGGGTGGTTGTAGACGCCATAAGGTGCTGCAAACTCGCCATGGACCGTGGTATGAGCGGGGCACTCGTGGGCCCATCGGCATATTTCATGAAGTCTCCTCCTGTCCAATACAAGGACGATGACGCGCGCAGGATGGTGGAGGAGTTTATTGCGGCGGAAAGCTGAGCAAGAGGGTGCTTCGCCTGATTCACGATACGGCCTGGCCGACGTCCACATCCACAGCAGCGTGAGCGACGGCATGGCGGACATACCGGAGATCGTGGCGTACGTTGAAGAGAAGACAGATCTCGACGTGATTGCGATAACCGATCATGACGAGATCAGTGGCAGCTATCAGGCGCGTGAGCTGGTGGCACAACGCGGGTACCGTTTCGAGGTGGTGATCGGCTCGGAGGTTACCACGCTCGATGGACATCTCCTTGCTCTGTTCATAGAGAAACCTGTTCCCCCTCACCAGACATTGGAGAGAACCATCGATGCAATCCACGAGCAGGGGGGCCTGTGTATCGTGCCCCATCCCATGTGCTGGCTCACCGAGAGCGTGAGCAAGCGCACGTTGGGGAGAGTGATGAACGGCACTGGTGCCAGAGTCTATCTGGACGGCATCGAGACCATCAACGCCACCATTGTGGGACGTATCTCCAACAAGAGGGCCAGGAGGTTCAACGGGAAGCATGGGTTCGCCGAGACAGGGGGCAGTGACGCTCATTTTTTGAGGGCGGTGGGCAGCGCTTTTACTCTCTTCCGGGGGAGGACTGGTGAGGACTTGAGAAGAAGCCTCCTTGAGCGGACGACCGTAGCCCGGAACGGCAGGCCGGTGAAGCCGTCCGAGATTGGTCTGACGCAAATCATCAAGCAGCAGATAAAGAGCAAGGGGCTCTCTCTCCATGGGATGCTGGGAAACCTCAGGGAGAACTTCTATGAAGATCGCCCTCATTTCCCCATATGATTTCGCCTGCCCGGGTGGGGTGGTCGCTCACATATCGCAGCTCCATGAGCAGTTCACCAGGATGGGGCATTATGCGAAGGTGATCGGCCCGTGCTCTCATCCAGACCCTTCGGCAGTGCACCGGGACCTCATTGCTATCGGCAGGCCGATTCCCGTGCCTTCAGGCGGCTCCGTGGCCAGGGTGACGCTGTCGCCGTTCTTGGGCGGCGCGATGAAACGGATACTGGGTGAGGGGCACTTCGACATAGTCCATATGCACGAGCCGCTGGGCTCGACACTGCCGCTGACCGCCCTTGCCGTCTCAAAGTCCGTCAACGTCGGCACATTCCACGCCTGCCACCGCGAGCCGAGGGGGTACCAGGTGGCGAGGCCATTTGCCGCCTGGTGGTTCAGGAGGCTCGATGGGAAGATCGCGGTCTCCAAGCCGGCGATGCGCTTCGTCGGCAAGCACTTGCCGGGCGACTACGAGATAATTCCGAACGGCATAGACGTTGGGCACTTCTCAGCGGAGGTGCCGCCGCTCGATGACTTTGACGATGGTAAGCTCAACATCCTTTTCGTGGGCCGTCTGGAGAAGCGGAAGGGGCTGCGGTATCTTCTCGCTGCCTATGCGCGTGTCAAGAGGGTGCTGCCTGAAAGCCGGCTTGTGGTTGTGGGGTCGGGGGACCGCCAGCCCTACGTGAGGCTGGCGAAGCGACTGGGCTTGCAGGACGTGGTCTTTGTGGGCCATGTGCGCTATGCGGACCTGCCCCGGTACTACAGGGCCGCCGACGTATTCTGTGCCCCGGCCACGGGGGAGGAGAGCTTCGGGATCGTCCTCCTGGAGGCTATGGCTGCGTCGAGAGCCATAGTCGCGTCGGCGAACGAAGGCTACGCTGGCGTACTGAGCGACGGTGAGGAGGGGCTACTGGTGCCGCCGCAGGACGAGCGGGCAACCGCCGATGCGCTGGTCACCGTGCTCAGCGACGAATCCCTGCGTCGCCGGATGGGTGAAAAGGGAAGAGCCACAGCGGACGAGTACAGTTGGGCAAACGTTGCCGCGAGAATCCTCGACTACTACGAGCGACTGCTTGAGCAGCGAAGAGTGGCGCCATGCGGTGCGGATGGGATGACCTAGGACGAAGGAGACTGATGCGTTTTGTGGAAAGACCTGTTTCGACCCTCGGTGATAAGCGACAGGGCCCACCGTCTCGCTGAGCCAGTCGGCCGCCTAGTCGCAAAGACGGGTATTCATCCCAATGCCGTGACAATAACCGGCTTTCTCCTCATCATCGGCGTTGCCTGGTTGCTGGCCGAGGGATGGTTCCTGCTTGGCGGCATTCTGGTTCTGGTGATAAGTTGCTCCGATTTCATAGATGGGGCACTGGCCAGGGCAACCGGGAAGGCCACCACCTTTGGCGCCCTTCTTGATTCCAGCCTTGACCGCTACTCTGAGGCAGTGCTTCTATTCGGACTTCTGTGGTTCCATGCCTCTGCCGGGGCGTTCACCGAGGTTATGCTCATATTCGCCACGTTGGTCGGGTCTCTTCTCGTAAGCTATGTCAGGGCCAGGGCCGAGGGGCTCGGGTTGTTCGCCGAGGTGGGCATCATGAGGAGGACCCTGCGAGTCATCACGCTGGCAGTCGGCCTCATGCTTAGCCCCATCCAGCCTGCGCTCCTGGTCATTCTATGGATACTGGCGGTCGCGACCAACCTCACGGCGCTGTACAGGCTGTTCTATGTGTGGCGCGCCAGCCGTCGGACGGAGGTGAGGCTACGGCAGGAAGGTGAGTGAGGCTCTATCAGGTGGTGCGCCGCAGCAGCAGATTGACCAGCAGAAGGACGAAGACCACACCCAGCGCTCCCACAATAGCTATCAAAGCAATGTGAAGCACCGGCATGCTCGAACCCTGGCCGCCGGGGGTGGGTGTCGGCTCAGGCCCCAGGCCGAGGCTCTCACGCCACAGGACATTGAAACCATCGAGGTCGAACCCGTAGACAGCGAGCAGGGCATCGTCACAGGTGCTTCCGTCCTTGAACACGCCGAGGAGCTCCAGGAGCTTGCTCCTTCCGTAGGAATCAAGCAGGAACTGAACCGCGCTGTAGCTCTCGGCGTAGCAGAGGCTTGCCTGGGCAGTGTCGCTGGGGAAGCTGCTGCAAATGCTGCGGATTGAGAAGAGGGTGTCGCTGGCTATTGCCGTCGCGAGGTAGACGGCCAGATCTGAGCGAAGGTCCGGCTCGGCATCCATCGCCAGACCCTCGTCGAGCCATGTGGGCAGGTATCCATAGGGTCCGAAGATCGCCTGGCGTGTCACCAGGTGCCCCAGCTCGTGCGCAATGGCCCGGCTTCCCCAACCCAGGCTCCCCGGCGGGATCCCTATGGCTATGATGCCGTAGTCATAGAAGGCCACCCCACCGGTCCATTCCTGTGGGTAGACCAGCGCGCTCTGAAGGTCGGACGGAGAGGCGTACACGTGGATCGTCGCCGGCTCTTCGAGCGAAACACCGATGTCAGCCTCGAGGCGCTGTAGCGCGTCGAGTGCGCTCGCCAGCAGTTGCTGGGCGAATGACGTGTCACCCTCATACCACGTGATAGTAATCTGGCCGCTTGAAAGGCTGTTCCAGTCGTAGCGTGTGTCATTGAACTGCACGCTGGTCGGCGACGTCTCCGTCAGTCGCCCATCGGCATCCCGGACAAGCCACCGATACTCGACCTCGGCTCCGGGCGGCAGGCCTCCGGTCTCAAGCATGTTCCATGTCCAGCTCACGTCCACCGTCGTGCCCGGGTTGAAACCGACGTCAACGCGGCAGCTCACCGGGAGCACGCTGGACCTGTGCACTCTGTACTCGAGGTCTATATCCTCGATCGGGGTGGCGGACTCGGCTTCGAGGGAAAACGTGATCGCCTGAGGGAACTGAGGAGTCGCTTCGCTGGACACCACGTTGACCGGAGCGTCAGCGACGGCGACTGCGGGAAAGGCCGCGAGTACGACAAGGGCGAGAACGAGAGACAATAGAAGCTTCTTCATCCAGCTTCGCCGATGGTGGATTTCAGGTAAGCCTTGATGAACCCGTCCATGTCGCCGTCAAGCACCGCGTTGGGGTCGCTGGTTTCGAAGTCGGTGCGGTGGTCCTTCACCATCTTGTACGGATGAAGGACGTAGCTTCTGATCTGGTTACCCCATCCTGCGGCAACGTGTTCTCCCTTCAGCCTGGCCTTCTCCTCCGCCCTCTTGGCCAGTTCGTGCTCCAGCAATCGGGACCGCAGCACCTTGAGCGCCGTCTCCTTGTTCTGGTACTGTGACCGCTCGTTCTGGCAGGTGACGACGAGGCCTGTGGGGATGTGGGTGATGCGAACAGCGGTGCTCGTCTTCTGCACGTGCTGGCCGCCGGGGCCGCTGGCCTTGTAGAAATCGATCTTCAGATCGTCCGGGTCCAGTTCCACCTCTACGTCCCGCTCTGCCTCTGGAATGACTTCGACGAGCACGAAGGAGGTATGGCGCAGGTGCGATGCGTCGAAGGGCGACAGGCGAACGAGGCGATGCACTCCTCTCTCCGATTTGAGGTAGCCATAGGCATACTGGCCCTCAATCTCGACGAGGGCGCTCTTGATGCCTGCTTCCTCACCGGGGGACACCTCGACGACCTCGGCGCGATAGCCCTGGCGCTCAGCCCATCTGAGGTACATTCTAAGCAGCATCTCGGCCCAGTCCTGGGCCTCAACGCCTCCGGCACCTGCATGGAGGGCGAGGAAAGCGTTTCTCCTCTCGTACTCGCCACTGAGGAGCAGGGTGAACTCCAGCTTCTCGAACTCGGAAGCAGCCTGGTCAATCTCGGTGTCTATCTCCTGCGCCAGAGAGGTCTCGTTCTCTTCGCTAGCCAGTTCAGCCAGTTCCAGCAGGTCAGTAACCTTCTTGTGCAAAGCCCCCCAGGTCTCCACCTCCGCCTTGACCTCAGCCAGGCGTCGCATCATCCGCTGCGCCCTCTCCTGGTCACTCCAGAAGTCGGGCTTGGACGACTCCTTTTCTATACTGGCGATCTCTCCCTGCTTCGCTGCGATGTCAAAGACGCACCATGACGTTGGAGATATAGTCGCTCAGTTCTTCCAGCCTTCTTCGCTGTTCCTGCATTCCTGCTCCTTCGTGCCTAGAGTGGCAGCTTTCCCCGTTCTGGCGACAACGGCGGCAACTTCCCGGCTGCAGCCAGGTGAGCCAGGCGAGTGGGCTCAGGAAGGCGGTACCCGTTGCAGCAGGCGATTACCCAGTGTATCGCCGCCTCCAGGTCGGTCCTGTGGCCGATGGAGACGTACACTGGCCTAGTGCCCCGTTTCGTCCTCAGTGCTGCCCCAACCACTTCGTCACGGTGCACCAGTGGAGCATATGACCCTGGGTCTTGAGCCAGGTCTCCGTGTTGACCGCAGAGAATAGACTTGGCGCAGCCTATGGTGGGAGTATCGAGAATGAGCCCGAGGTGGGACGCCAGCCCAAGCCGGCGTGGGTGCGCTATCCCTTGGGCATCGGCGATGAAGACATCAGGGGTCGATATGAGCTTCTCACAGGCGGTGAGAACCAGCGGCATCTCGCGAAAGGAGAGGAGCCCGGGCACGTAGGGGAACTCGACCTTCATCTCGATAACGCTCGTTTCCACGATGGCCAGATCGGCCAGGCGCAGTACTACCACGGCGGCCTTCGCCACACCTCTCTCGTCGGCACGGGATATGTCAGCCCCGGCAACCAGGCGAGGCGCTTCCAGTTCGTTGCGTCTCACTACCTGGGATGCAAGGGAGCGCTGGATGTCCTGCGCCTGGGCAGGCGACACATGCCAGGGGTGAAGCTGTTCTACCCTCACGATGTTCAATTATAAACGCAGGGATGCGTACGGGCAACGTAGGCACGCCCTTTTGCCGGGGCATCGTGCCAGGGGCGCAGGCTGGGTGCCGCCGGATAGACTCACGGCGTGGCGGGCTGGACCAGAGACGGACTGGCAACAACGTGAACGAGTATAGAGCATTGACACGCAGGGTGTTATTGGCCATAATAAGCAGCGTTGAATAGCACTACCAAGGAGTGTGAATGGTAAAGATCCGGCTAGCTCGCGTTGGAAGGAAGAAGAAACCAAGCTACCGTGTAGTGGTCGCCGATTCCCGAGCTCCTCGCGATGGCGCCTTCATTGAGATCATCGGGCACTACGATCCGCTGACTGACCCTCCCACCGTTGTGATCGACGATCAGAAGGCGTTGAGATGGCTTCGTCAGGGCGCCCAACCCACAGATGCCGTGGCTCGAATGCTAGAGAAGCTCAGTGTCCTGGAGAGGTTCAAGACCGAGTCGGCTGTTGAGCAATCCTCCTAGGAAAGGGAGCCAAAATCCAACCCACTAGAGGAGAAGAAATGAAGGAGCTTATCGAATTCATCGCAAAGTCCATAGTGAACAAGCCCGAAAACGTAACTGTGACTGAAGAGCGGAACGACGAGAGGGTCTTCCTTAAGCTCCAGGTCGATGAGGAGGACATGGGAAGAGTGATCGGCAAGCAGGGCAGGGTAGCCCAGGCGATGCGCACGCTTCTCAGGGTGCTCGCAGCCAAGCAGGGCATTCGAGTGGACCTTGACATAGTCTAGCGCGAAGCGATGAAGCTCGAGTCTGTCGTGGTGGGTAGGGTGGTCGCGCCCTGGGGGGTGAAGGGGGAGATGAAGGTGGAGGTGATGACGGACTTCCCCGAACGCTTCTCTCCCGATGAGCACGTTTACATTGAAGGTCGCCGCGTGGCGATCGAGAAGAGCAGGTGGCACAAGGGCACAGTTATTCTGAAGCTCGCTGGAATTGAGACGGTCGAGGCGGCGGAGGCCCTGCGAGGGCAATTCCTTGAGGTGCCTCGGGCGCAGTTGCAGGCGCTTGAGGAGGGCGAGTTCTACGAGTTTCAGATCGTCGGTCTGGCTGTATGGACGACCGGGGGCAGGTTGCTTGGCCGGGTCGAGAGGGTCCTGAGGACCGGGAACAACGACGTGTATGTCGTCGCCGGCGAAGGTGGAGAGGTACTCATCCCGGCTATCGACGATGTGGTGAAGTCGGTGGACCTGGACCGGCGCAGAATCACCGTTGAAGCAAAAGAGGGTCTACTCCCCGAGTAGACCCTCTTTCTGTCTCGGCCTTTCTGGTGTCTGTGGTCGCCGTTCGCGCGGCCAGCGCCGCAGGGGCTCCTAGGACGGCTGGACTCGCGGCGGGCCGTGCCTCTGTTTGCGCCGCTCGGCCACCTTGATGCGGAGGAGCGCACGCCGCAGGGCTGCCTCCGCAGCAGCGAGGTCCTGAACATCGACACGCCCCTTGAGTCTTTCCTCAGCGCGGCGTTTCGCTGCCTCGGCGCGGGCGAGATCTATGTCCTCGGCTCGCTCGGCGACGTCGGCGAGCACCGTGACCCGGTCCTGCATGACCTCGAGGAAGCCTCCTCTGACGAACATGCACGTCTCCTGGCCGTCGGTCCTCACTGTCAGCTCACCCGGCTGGAGCATGGTGAGCAGCGGGGCATGATTGGGAAGGATGCCCAGCTCTCCCTCAACGCCGGGAGCGATCACTATGTCAACATGGTCCGACAAGACCACTCTTTCCGCAGTTACGATCTCGAATGCTATCTTCGCCAAATGCACTCACCCCCTCTCCTCCTGGCACAGCGGCCGAGGAGGAGGAATGACTCAGGTGACAGTCCGCAATCGCTCCACGTGAGGCATACGTGCCTGTTCGGGCGCGTTTCTCACCTTCCTACGCTGCCATCTTCTTGTACTTTTCGACGGCCTCCTCGATGGTGCCCACCATGAAGAACGCCTGCTCCGGCAGTTCGTCGTGGCGCCCCTCGAGTATCTCCTTGAAGCCTCGCACCGTTTCCTTCACCGGAACGTACTTGCCCGGCATGCCGGTGAAGGCCTCGGCGACGAACATGGGCTGTGAGAGGAAGCGCTGGATCTTGCGCGCCCGGGCCACGGCGAGCTTGTCCTCGTCCGAAAGCTCCTCGATTCCAAGAATGGCGATGATGTCCTGAAGGTCCTTATACCTCTGGAGCACTCGCTGCACGCCGCGCGCCACGTCGTGGTGCTCCTGGCCGACGACTATGGGGTCGAGGATGCGCGAGGTGGACGTCAGCGGGTCCACGGCAGGGTAGAGACCCTGCTCGGCGATGGAACGCTCCAGCGCGATAATGGCGTCGAGGTGGCCGAAGACTGTGGAAACGCCCGGGTCGGTGTAGTCGTCGGCGGGGACGTAGATCGCCTGGAAGGAAGTAATAGAACCTCGTTTGGTTGAGGTGATCCTCTCCTCGAGTTCTCCCATCTCGGTGGCCATGGTGGGCTGGTAGCCCACGGCTGAGGGCATTCGTCCAAGGAGCGACGACACCTCCATGCCTGCCATGATGTAACGATAGATATTGTCGATGAAGAGCAGCACGTCCTGTCCCTCAACGTCGCGGAAGTACTCCGCCATGGTGAGGCCGGTGAAGCCAATGCGAGCGCGTACCCCTGGAGGCTCGTTCATCTGGCCGAAGACGAGGACCGTCTTTTCGATTACGCCCGAGGCTTTCATCTCGTACCACAGGTCGTTGCCCTCGCGCGATCGCTCTCCCACACCCGAGAAGACTGAGAAACCGCCGTGCTCGGTGGCGATGTTGCGAATCAGCTCCTGGATGATGACCGTCTTGCCCACGCCCGCGCCGCCGAAGGCGCCTACCTTGCCTCCCTTGGTGAACGGCGTGATAAGGTCAATGACCTTGAGACCGGTCTCGAGTATCTGGATTGTAGTCTCCTGCTCGTCAAAGGCGGGCGCAGGCCGGTGGATGGGCCAGTCCTCCTCTCCCTTGACGTCTCCCAGTTCGTCCAAAGGCTGACCCAAGACGTTGAACAGTCTCCCGAGTGTCGGGCGGCCCACAGGAACAGAGATCGGGGCGCCGGTGTCAATGGCTTCAGCACCCCGCTCAAGCCCATCTGTAGGGCCCATCGCCAGGCAGCGAACCCAGTTGTTCCCCACGTGGTGCTGCACTTCGAGCGTGATCTTGTCGCTGTCGAGGGGAATCTCAATGCAATTGTAGAGTGCGGGAAGCTCATCGGGTGGGAATTCGATGTCCACCACCGTCCCTATGACTTGGGCCACCGTTCCTTTCGTCGCCATATTGACCTCCAGAAGCTTTGTGACTGCTATCCCAGCGCGGCTGCTCCTCCAGTGATGTCCATGAGTTCAGTAGTGATGATCTCCTGCCGCAGCTTGTTGTGAGTAAGGGTGAGTTCGTCAATTAGATCGCGCGCGTTGTCGGTCGCATTGCGCATTGCCACCATGCGCGCCGAATGCTCACTGGCAATGGACTCGAGCAGGGCATGGTACAGTTGCATCTCCACGAAGCGAGGCAGGAGCTGTGAGAGGACCTCTCGTGGTGACGGTTCATAGATATACTCCACCTGCGAACCCTGCTCGGTGCTCGCCTCGATGGGAAGCACCTGCTGCACCACCGGTCTCTGAGTCATAGTGGACACGAACTCGGTGTAGCACAGGCACACCCGGTCGGCGAAGCCGGTGGCGTAGTCATCGGTGACTATGCGTGCCGCGGGCAGTATCTCCGCCACGCTGGGATAGTCGCCGATGCGGACGAAAGCGGCGCGTACGTCCTGGCCGGTGCGCATCATGAAGTCCCTGCCCTTGCGTCCCAGGGCAACGACGCTCACCGGGACGCCCTGCTCGAGGACGAAGCTGGCCGCTGCCCGGTTGACGCTTGCATTGAGCCCGCCGCAGAGCCCGCGGTCGGGGGTGATCAGGATAAGCTCGACCCGGCTCAGTGGCCTCTGCTCCAGCAGGGGTTGCGGCTCCTCGCCAGGCTGGCGCTGAGCGGCAAGGTCGGCCAGGACATAGCGTATCTTCTCAGCGTAAGGTCGCGCGGCCAGTGTGCGCTCCTGAGCCCGCCTCATCTTGGAAGTGGCAACCATCTCCATTGCCTTGGTGATCTTGGCGGTATTCTGAACGCTTCTGATGCGGCGCCTGATCTCTCTTATGGTCGCCACGCTACCTCCTTAGGACGGCATGCCCGCTTGGAAGTCAAGCAGTGCCGCTTTCAGTGCCTCCTCCGTCTCGTCGGACAGCACCCTGTCCTTGGCGATGGTCTGCAGTACGTTGGGATGGCTTGTGTCCATGAAGCGAAGCAGTTCGTCATGGAAGGCGCCAATTCGTTCCACCGCAACATTGTCCATGTAGCCGTTGATTACGGCATACAGCACCACCACCTCTTTTTCCAGAGGCATCGGGTTGTACTGAGGCTGCTTGAGAACCTCAGTGATCCTCTGCCCTCGCTCGAGCTGTGCCAGCGTTGCCTTGTCCAGCTCAGCCGCTCCGAATTGCGCGAAGGCGGCCAACTCGCGGAACTGCGCCAGGTCCAGCCTCAGCGCGCCTGCGACTCGTCTCATCGCCTTCGTCTGAGCCGAGCCACCGACACGGGATACCGACAGCCCTACGTTGAGCGCCGGTCGGATTCCGGCGTTGAACAGGTCCGCCTCAAGGTAAATCTGTCCGTCGGTGATGGAGATGACGTTCGTCGGAATGTAAGCCGACATGTCCGCAGCCTGGGTCTCGATGATTGGAAGGGCGGTGAGGGAACCACCACCCTGCTCGTCCGACAGCTTCGCCGCGCGCTCGAGGAGGCGGCTGTGCAGGTAGAAGACGTCTCCGGGATAGGCCTCGCGGCCCGGAGGCCGGCGCAGCAGCAGGGATATCTGGCGGTAGGCCCATGCATGCTTGGAAAGGTCGTCATACACCACCAGGGCGTCACGACCCTGCTCCATGAACTCCTCGCCGATGGCGCACGCTGCATACGGGGCCAGATACTGGAGCGCGGCTGAGTCGGAGGCGTCAGCCAGTACCACGATAGTGTGCTGCATGGCTCCGTGGCTCTCCAGTGTGCCCACCGCCTGGGCTACCTTGGAGGCCTTCTGTCCGATGGCGCAGTAGATGCACACCAGGTCGCCGCCCGTCTGGCTGATGATGGTATCGAGGGCTATCACCGTCTTGCCCGTGGACCGGTCGCCGATTATCAACTCACGCTGACCTCGTCCGATAGGGATCAAGCTGTCGATAGCCTTGATTCCCGTGTGCACCGAGGTATCCACAGACTTGCGAATCACCACGTTAGGAGCGACGCGTTCGATGGGGCGGGTCTGCTCTGTCTTGACAGGGCCCTTGCCATCGAGGGGCTGACCCAGGGGGTCGATCACTCTCCCAATTAGGTGGTTACCGACAGGCACCTCGGCGATTCTCCCGGTGCACCTCACCTCGTCGCCCTCCCTAATCTCGCTGTAGTCGCCGAGTATGACGGTGCCAACGCTGTCCTCTTCCAGGTTGAGGGCGATGCCCATGACGCCACCGGGGAATTCCAGCAACTCGTTGTACTTCGCGCCTGAGAGGCCGTGGATGCGCGCAATACCGTCGCCCGCCTCAACGACGGTGCCGACGTCCACCATTGCCAGCGTCGTGCCAAATTGCTCTATCTGCTGCTTGATTATCGAAGCGATATCTTGGGACCCAGCCATCTAAACCTTACCTCCAGTCTGTGAGCTTTCGGTTGCAGTCCACCTCGTATCATCTCTCTGCCCCGCAAACTGAGTTCTCCGACCGGCTGCGATACTCTTTCGAGCCACCGCAGGCAGTCCGCTCATGCTTCCTATCGGTCCCGACCAGAGGCGGGAGCAGGGCCATCCCCCGCCCCTGGTCGGCGTTGATAATCACGCCTGTCCCGAATGCTAGGTGCCGACAAGGCTCTTCCTGAGCGCCTCCAATCTACTCCTGGTGCTGCCGTCGATGAGCTTGTCGCCAATCCTTACCTTCAGACCCCCGATTATGGACGGGTCGGTCTGTGTGGCCAGCACGATCTCCTTCGATACGGTATCGGCGAGCCTTCGGGTGAGGTCTGCCGTGTCCCCTTCATCGAGTGGGATAGCTGTGGTCACTCGTGCGTGGGCGACTCCCCGATGTTCGTCGACAAGCCGCTCGTACTCGCTGACAAGCTCCGCGACGATGCCGAGTCTCCTCTTCGCCACCAGCAAGTAAGCTGCGTTCAGAGCGAGAGGACTCAGGCTCTTGAGGCGTTCCTCGAGGATCTTCTTCTTGTCGTCGAAGCGGATCTTGGGGCTTTCGAGAAACGCGTGTATGTCGGGATCCATGAGCGCCTCGGCGACGACCCGCAGGTCACCGCGCCACAGGTCCAGTTGATTCTGCTCCAGGGCGATTTCGAAAATGGCCTGGGCATGTCTTCTCGCCGAAGCCCTCGCCATCTAGTTCCCTCCCTTTGGAGCCTGCTCCAGCACCTCGCTGATGAGCTGGCGATGCTTCTCCTTATCAAGAGTCTCGCTGATCACCTTCTCGGCGGCGAGGATGGCCAGGTCGGCGAACTGTCGCTTTAGTTCCTCGATCGCATCGTCGCGTTCCCGCTGAATCTCAGCGCGTGCTCTGGCGGTCACAGCCTCGGCCTCTTCCTTCGCGCGAGCCCGTGCTTCCTCTCTGAGTTGCTCTCCCAGTTGCTCTGCCTGAGCAAGTATGCTCTGCCGCTCCTTGCGCGCGGCGTCCAGTTGCTCCTTCACCTGCTCCTCGGTCTTGGCCATCGTCTCTTTGATCTGCTCAGCCTGCTGCATACTCGCGCTGATTTTCTCCGCGCGTTCATCGAGCATCCTCCTCACCGGCCTGTACAGGACCACTGAGAGCAGGCCGAACAGAATGAAGAATGCAACAAGTTGAGCCAGCAGGCCTGGCACATTGACGCCAATACCTTCCATGCCTATCTCCTTTCGGGAGAGAGTCTACGCAACGAACACCATGATGATCGCGATGATAAGGGCATAGATCGCGACGGCCTCTGCGAACGCAATAGCCAAGATCATATTGGTCATGATCGGGCCTCTGGCCTCGGGGTTGCGACCCAGAGCGTTCATCGCACCCATCCCGAGAATACCAATCCCGATACCAGGCCCGATGGCGCCAAGGCCAATGGCCAGTCCCGCGGCGATCATCTTGAGACCTTCTTCCATGCTGTGTATCCTCCTTCTATTCTTTTAGTGGGCTTCCCGTGGGCTCACAGCGATCACCAGGAAGACCAGGGTCAGCCCGCCGAAGATAAGGGCCTGTACGAAGCCCAGGAACAGCTCAAGCCCGTAGAATATGGTAGGAACTACCCAGGGGATCAGGAAGACCATCATCAGCACCAGAATCTCCCCGGCGGTCATGTTGCCGAAGAGACGGAAGCTGAGACTGAGAATGCGTACGAGTTCGCTGATTATCTCCACGAGGCCGGCGAAGGCGGAGATGACGCCGTTGAAGAACGTCCCCACTCCACTCTTGACCCTGCCACGAAATATCTGACCGAGCCCCTTGAACATGCCCTCGACACTGATGAACCGCTTCACGTAGGATGCAAAGCCGTTGGCCTTGAAACCCCAGTACTCGACGAAGAAGAAGGAGACCAGGGCCAGTGCCAGGGGGAAGTTGAGGTCCGTGTTCGCCCCTCTCAGGAAGGGCACGATAACGGCGTGTCCGCCCTCGGCGTGATGCCAGAAGCCGATCGTGATGAAGCCTGGTATCAGGGACAGCCAGGCGTTGAACAGGACGAAGATGAAGATCGTGGCAACCATGGGAAAGAACTTGCGTCCATATTCCTTCCCCGCCGTGTCGTTGATGAAATTGATCAGCATCTCCAGGAGGGCTTCGACGAGGTTCTGCAAACCCCTGGGCACGAGGCTCATCTTGCGGGTGGCGAAGTAGCATACGAGCCCGGCGACGATGATGGTGACCAGAGCGGCGAGCATGGTATTGGTGATGCCGGCGCCGGCAAAGGGGATGATCACCTCGGCGGGAAGCTCGACGTGAGGCAATGGCGCTGGGAAGCAGAAGCGTCCCACCGCCATGAGGGCGATCGCAACAACCGTTATGATGAGTATCTTGTTCCGCCGCCCGAGCCGGGCCCAACAGGAGCGAATGGTACCCACTACTCAGCCCTCCTTGTCGTTCTTGTCTTGCCTGAGGGTCGGAAGCAGCATGCGGTAGGTGCCGTAGAACGCAAGGAAAAGGCCGACGGCGAGTCCAACGAGGATGAAGATCGGTGCGGTATCGAACTTGCCATCAAGCCACACCCCCAGAAGGACGCCCAGAACGATGCAGCCGCCGATATAGAAGCCGATACCGACAAGCCGGAGCACCGCTGCCAAACGCTCTATCATGTTCGCTGCAACTCAGCATATCACTCATAACTGCCCCGAGCAATCCTGGTAAATGCGAAAAAGCCTCCCTCGCGTGTCGGGAGGCTTCTCTTCGGCTTTCCTCATTTCAAGGTGCCAATTGTGTAGCCAGTATACCATGCGACCGAGACTGAGTCAACCCTCTCTTGACAAGACGAACCACCTCTTCATTCTGTCGGGGGTCTGTTGTGTGTCACCGCGCCGCCCGATGGTATCTGAGACGACCTACTCTGCGGCCAGGAGTGAAGCGACATCTCCCTCGTATTCCTCCAGGAAGTAGTGGATGTCCAGCACGTCGTCCGCTGTGATGTCTTCAGCTTCGCTGAACTTGTCAAACTCGTCCTCGGTGAAGTCGACAATCTCCTCCGCGAAGATCCCCTCCTTCATCACCGCAGCGACCAGCGCTTGACTGTGGCACTTGGGGCAATAGGCGCTCACAAACCAGATATCATCGTCATGGCCAAGCACTCTCACGTTGTCGCTCTGGTAGAACTGGCCACATACGCTGCACTTGATTGTGGCTACCAGCCTGCGAATGAGTTTCTCGTCCACCGCCTCAGATCTGCTCCAGCGCTTCTACGAGCTGCCTTTTCCGAAATCGTCCAGGTCGAGTTCTTCTATGACGTTTGTGAACGGGCCAAGCTTCTGGAGTTCCTCGTCGGTGAGGTTCTCTCCGTCGCCGGTCGCGGGAAACGCCTTTCCACTTTCCTTGTCGAGGTAAATCCCCGCCCTGTCGAGCACGCCCTCGTCGGCGTATATCGGCACTCCAACCCTGACGGCAAGCGCGATGGCGTCGCTGGGGCGGGAGTCTATCTCCATGGACTCACCGTCAACGCTGAGCATAATCTTCGCGTAGAAGGTATCATTCTTGAGGTCGCACACAATTATTGAGGTGACGGAGGCGCCCAGCGCGTCGATGACGGTGCCCAGGAGATCGTGGGTAAGCGGTCGGGGCACGTTGACGTCCTGTAGCTTCACCGCTATCGAATCCGCCTCGGCTGGGCCAATCCAGATGGGAAGGTAACGCTCGGCCTCTTTCTCCTTGAGTATGACCACACGCTGGTAGTTCATCATGCTCATGCGGATGCTGTCGATGGCCATCTCGATCATGGCTTCCTCCCATGCCCTCCCTTCATAATGATTCTATCCTAGCGTGCGATACGTGTCAACAAGCGGCCTCATTTCCCTGATGTGGGCAGGTGCTTGACCCTGCGCTCGAACACCGCTCGCTTGAGTACGATACGGTGGTGGCACGTGCGGCACTTCAGCCCGATGTCCGCTCCTACTGTGGTGACCTCCCAGTCGTAGCCACCGCATGGGTGCCTCTTCTTGAGGCGCACCACGTCGCCCACCCCTAGTTCCACGCCTCAGAACGACTCCCGGTGTGTGTTGATCTGCTCCCTCAGGCGAAGGGCTACCGTCCTGGCAGCCAAGGCGAAGTCCTTCTCCCTGGAGGCGTAGATGACCTGCCTTGACGAGTTGATAATAGCCCTCTCACCGCTGCTGTCCACGCCATGTCGAACGGTGGCGGCGACGTCACCGCCTTGGGCGCCTATGCCGGGAATCAGCAACGGCATCTCGGGACAGAGCTGGCGCACTCTCCTGAGTTCGTCCGGGAAAGTGGCCCCCACGACGAGGCCTATGTTGCCGCGCGTATTCCATTCCTGGGCCCGGAGCGCCACGGCCTCGTAGAGAGTGATGGATGGCTCACGCAGTTGCAGCGCCTGGAAGTCGGCTGAGCCTGGGTTTGAGGTGCGGCATACAATGAAAACGCCCTTGCCCTGGTACTCGATGAAAGGCTCGATGGAGTCATGGCCCAGGTACGGGTTCACAGTGAGGGCATCGAACGCGAGATTGCCGAAGAGCGCAGTGGCATACGCCCGAGCCGTGCTGCCGATGTCGCCTCGCTTGGCGTCCCCAATTACAGGTATGTGGTCGGGGATGCACGCCACCGTTTCCTCCAGGGCCTTCAGTCCCTCATGTCCCAGCGCTTCGTAGAATGCGAGATTGGGCTTGTAGGCGCACACAAGGTCGCTGGTGGCATCCACGATGCGCCTGTTGAACTCTGCCACGCTCACGGCGGGCATAAGCTCTGGATCGGGGTCCAGCCCGACACAGAGTAGACTGTTGTTAGCGCGGCTTGCCGCCAGCAGCTTCTCCAGGAAAGTCATCGAGCCGAATATACGCCTGCCCCTTGTTTGCGTCAAGTGCGCCCGCTGCTCCGGTCGTCGCACCGGCAAGCGTGGATGGGGCGCCGCGCCGGTCACTCGCTCCTGTTGACCTTGGATGGACATGGTACTAGAATTGCTACAAACCGAGTGGGAGAGCGAAAGTGTCAGGTCATTCCAAATGGTCGCAGATCAAGCGCCAGAAAGGGGCGGCCGACGCGAAGCGCGGGCAGCTCTTCACCAAGTTGAGCCGCGAGTTGGCACTGGCTGTGCGGGAGGGGGGTGACAACCCCGACATCAACCCGCGCCTTCGGCTGGCTATCCAGAAAGCGCGTGACAACAACATGCCGATGGAGAGCATCGAACGCGCAGTGAAACGCGGCTCGGGTGGGAGCGAGGCGTCGAAGCTCGTCGAGGCCAACTTCGAAGGTTACGGGCCGGGGGGTGTGGCTATCCTGTTGCTGGCGCTCACCGATAACCGCAACCGCACCGTGTCGGAGGTGCGCAACGTGCTGTCACGCGGTGGCGGGAGCCTTGGCGAGAGCGGGTGCGTCGCCTGGGTGTTTGAATCGAAGGGCGTCATCACTGTCGAGGCGCCCGACGCGGAAGAGCTTGCGCTGTTCGCCATCGATGCCGGCGCCGAAGACGTGAAGGTGGTCGACAATGCAGTGGAGGTCCAGACGAGTCCGGAGGACCTGGAGAAGGTGAGGAAGGCGCTCGAGCAGGGCGAGTTCACGGTGGTCTGCGCTGAGTTGTCCATGGTGGCGAACAATACCATCATGCTGAGTGAGAGGAGCGCGCTGAGCACGTTGAAGCTGCTCGACAGGCTGGAGGATCTGGATGACGTGCAGCGCGTGTTCACCAACGCCGATTTCCCCGACGAGGCGTTGGAGCAGTATCGTGCGCAGGCTTGAGACATCTGGCCGGAGTCGGGATGGCTCGCGAAAGGTGGGGACTTGAATAAGGACCTAGTCGATGTGCTGGCCTGTCCCGAATGTGCTTCCCCTGACCTGGTAGTCCTCTCCGATACCGCTCTCGCGTGCCCGCGTTGTGAAGCACGCTACCCCGTCGTGAATGGCATTCCGCAGTTGCTGCCCGTTCGGCTCGCGGCGTCGCTGGCCCATAGGGACGTCTACGCGGAGAGGGTGACCGCCGCCATTCGTGACAACAGGGACTCGACTGACCCGAACGACCCGGAGACCGACCGCTTCATGTGGGAGCGGGAGCTGTACGGCTGGGCCAAGGAAGTGGTCTATCGAGACTCGAGGGCGGCGGACATACTCGTTTCCTACTGTGAGAACGGGGCTCGGGGGCTATGCCAGTTCTTGAGAGAGAGCGTTGGCGGCGTGGCAGGCAAGAGCCTGCTCTACGTGGGCAGTGGTAACGACCGCCACGTATCGCTCCCGCTCCAGGCTGAGGGCGCCTTCATCGTGAATCTCGATATCGCCAGCGAACCTCTCGAAGACCTTGCCCAGGCGGGAGCGAGCTGCTGCGTTTGCGGTGACGCCCGGGCTCTGCCGTTTCGGGCCGAAGCCTTCGAAGTGGTGTTCTCCAAGGGCTCGGTGCACCACTCGCATCCCATAGATGAGCCTCTTCAGGCTATGGTCAGGGCAGTGAGGCCGGGAGGGCACCTCATCATTGCCGAGCCCAACAAGCATGCCGTGTTCGAACTGCGACTCCCGGGCTTTCTTCTGCCACCGGGGTTCGGGTACCCTTCACCATACGAGAATGCTCTTTCGGCGGGCGATGTGATGGGGGTGCTGCGCCGTCAGGGCGTCTCTGGCTTCCGCGTGGTCGCCCTGACTCATGCACCTCCAGGGATACCGCTATCGGTTGCCGGTTTGTGGGACCGGCTGGGCCGGGCGATGCCGTGGCTGTTTGACCGGTTCGCCTTTGAGTTCGTCCTCTACGGACGGAAAACGCCGGGCTCTGCTCTGTCAACAGCCGGGTAGGAAGTTCAATGGGAGCCGCGGTCTATGTGCTTTCCATACAGGGCGTCGGCCTGGTGGAGTTGGCTGACGCCGGGGAGATCTGATGTCGGAGATCACGCTGCTTGAGGACCAGATATACAGCCTTGTCGATGAGGCGCGAGAGATCGACCGGGCCTTCGTGGAGTTCGTCAGCCTTGTGAATGTGGCGAAGGTACGCTCGCTGCGGCGGAAGACCGTTCTCGATTCGGCCCTGGAGGAACTCGACGGAGAGAAGCGCCCGGATTACTACGATGACTGGGGCTGGACACCCAATCGGGAACAGGAGGAACTCAAACGCAGCATCCTCAGGCGGTATGAGGCGTGGTACAACGCCGGCTCGGTGCTGGTGCAGCAGCACCTTCCCGATCGCAGCGATGACTTCACTGCGCGGTACGCGTACGTGAGGGACGTGCTCGCGTGCGGCAATACGTTGCCCCATCCGGCGGGGAAACGGTTTGACGAGGGGTTCAGAACGGAACAGCACCGGCGCCTGGTGGAGAGCTTCGACCGCCAGGTCGCCCTGCTGCATTCGGTGCCGGACGTGGTGCGGGCGAAGGCGCTGTCCCTGAGGAGGCTCGTTGCCAGCGGCATCATCAACAGCGAACTCGACCGGGCCGAGAGTCTGGTGGGTGGCAAGGGCAGGGTGTCGGCCGGCTCGCTCAAGGCGGCGTGCATCATCGCCAGCGTGGCGTTGGAGAGGCAGCTCAAGCTCGTGGCCGACGAGTACAACAGCAGGCGGGGGGCGGAGCGGGATGCGATTGAATACGCCGATGGCGACGGCATTCTGGAGCTGGCCGGCAAGCTGGGCGCTGTCGGCCTGCTGGAGTCCACCGAACTGGAGACGTTCAAGCGGCTCAGCGCTACCCGCGACGTGTGCGTGCAAGCCCACGGGTCGCGAGGGGTGAGGAAGTCCGAGGTTGTCTACCTGGTCGAGAGGGCCAGGGAGTTCGTCAACCTCAAATTCTTTGAGTAAGTGGCGCTCGCCGCTGGAATCGGCCTTCCATCGCTTCTGTGCAGAGCAGGGATGCAGTGCTGGCCGCGGGAGTAGTCGGCTCAGCACCATGTGCCACGGCTGGCATCGTGGCTGCGCTCGGTGGCCGACGGTGCGGCCTTCCTTCCCGTTCAGGGCCTGTGCTATACTTACCGACCAGTATCGCTAGACCTCGTGTCCCCCTGTTATGAAGAACTGGCTCTGGATCATCGCCGCGGCGCTCCTTGGCATCCCCGCCCTCGCCGTCCGGCTTCTCGGCATTGAGCTGGCCCCGCCCGTCGCCGCCGTAACGTTCGGCGTCGCCATCGTCGGCGGGGCGTTCGTCCTGAGCTGGGCCGGGGAGGCGTCGGAGAAGGAAATCTCACGCGCTCTGGCCCTCGCGTTCCTTGCCCTGATCGCTGTCCTGCCGGAGTACGCCGTCGACCTCTACTTCGCCTGGACGGCGGCCATCGACCCGGCGTACTCCGGGTATGCCGCCGCCAACATGACCGGCGCCAACCGCCTTCTCGTCGGCTTCGGCTGGCCGCTGGTAGCGCTACTCTTCTGGGTGGCGCGAAGGCATCGCGTGGTGGCGCTGGAGAAGGCACGCAGCGTCGAGCTGGGCTTCCTGGTGCTGGCCACTCTCTATTCATTCGTTATCCCGCTGAAGGGGAGCCTGTCTCTGATCGACAGCGCGGTGCTGGTGTCGCTTTTCGCCCTGTACATGTGGGCCAGCTCCAGGGCGGAGCGGGTCGAACCCGACCTCGTCGGGCCGGCCGCGTCGATTGTCTCGTTGCCCCGCCTGTGGAGCCGGCTGGTCACCGCGGTGCTTTTCATATACCCGGCCTGCGTAATCCTCGCCTCGGCCGAGCCGTTCGCCGAGGGATTGATCCAGTCGGGGAAGAGCGCCGGTATCGATGAGTTCATACTGGTGCAGTGGGTGGCCCCCCTGGCCTCGGAGGCGCCCGAGATACTGATAGCCGCTATCTTCGCTGTCAGAGGAAACGCCACCGCCGCCCTGGGCGTGCTCATCGCCGCCAAGGTGAACCAGTGGAGCCTGCTCATCGGGACGCTCCCCATTGCCTACTGCATATCCCTGGGTGGTATCGGCGCGCTGCCGCTGGATGCCCGCCAGGTGCAGGAGATCCTGCTCACCGGAGCCCAGTCCGCCTTCGCCATCGCGATTCTCTGCCGTTTCGGCCTGACCCTGCGGTGGGGGGTGGTCCTGTTCGTCCTCTTTGCCAGCCAGCTTTTCCTGACGATGCCCATGGTTCGCCTGGGCTACGCCGGCGTGTACATACTGCTGGCGCTGGCCCTGTTCGCCATCGACGCGCAGCGGAGAAGGGGCTTGTTGTCCCTCATGGGCGCGACCTTCTCAAGCCTGGTGCGGCGGCGGTGACCTCAATGTGAAGCTGCATTGTCCATTTGCCGGCGCGGTGTGGGGCGCGTCGCCCGGCATGGAACCTTCGCGTCAGGGTCAATTGCGCACCTTCCTGCCTTGATACGTGCCCTGGCTTGTCGTGGAGCGTGAGCCGCCGGCTGCCCGGCGCCAATTGCCTGGCCAGCATACCAGGGATACAATAGACGAGGCACACGGGCCGACGGAGGCAGGCGAGCTGTGGAAACGGCGATGCACTTCGAGGTTGTTTCGGACTTCAAGCCGACGGGAGACCAGCCACAGGCGGTCGACCGGCTGGTTGAGGGACTGCAGCGTGGCTACAGGCACCAGACACTCCTCGGCGTAACCGGCAGCGGCAAGACCTTCACCATGGCAAACGTCATCGAGCGGGTGCAGCGTCCCACGCTGGTGATGTCGCACAACAAGACGCTCGCGGCGCAGCTTGCCACGGAGTTCAAGGAGTACTTCCCGGAGAACTCGGTGGAGTACTTCGTTAGCTACTACGATTACTACCAGCCCGAGGCATACATCCCGCGCACCGATACCTACATCGAGAAGGAGACCGACATCAACGAGGAGATCGACAAGCTGCGTCATGCAGCCACGCGGGCGCTCTTCACGCGGAAGGACGTGATCGTTGTCGCCTCGGTGTCCTGCATCTACGGGCTGGGCTCGCCTGAGGAGTACCATTCCTTCGTGGTCAGCCTGGCAAAGGGTGAGAAGAGGAACAGGGACCGCATCGTGCGCCGGCTGGTGGACATGCAGTACGAGAGAAACGACGTCGATTTCACCCGGGGCCGCTTCCGGATCAGGGGCGACACGCTGGAGATTCAGCCGGCGTACGAGGAGCTGGCGGTGCGGGTGGAGTTCTGGGGGGACGAGATCGAGCGCATCGTGGAGGTGGACCCGCTCACCGGCGAACTGCTGGCGGAGCGCGACTCGATAGACATATACCCGGCGAAGCACTTCGTGACGTCCCACGACAAGCTGATTGCGGCTATCGAGGACATCAGGGCTGAGCTCCAGGAACGTCTGCAGGAATTGAGGGGGCAGGGGAAGCTGCTGGAGGCGGCGCGGCTTGAGGCGAGGACCAACTACGATATCGAGATGCTGCGGGAGGCCGGCTACTGCGCTGGCGTGGAGAACTACTCACGGCACCTGTCGCGCCGGGCGCCGGGGAGCCCACCGTCGACGCTGCTCGACTATTTTCCCGACGACATGTTGCTTTTCATCGACGAGTCCCACATGACGCTGCCGCAGGTCCGGGGTATGTACCACGGGGACCGCTCGAGGAAAGAGACGCTGGTGGAGTACGGGTTCCGTCTGCCGTCGGCGCTCGACAATCGCCCGCTCAACTTCGCGGAGTTCCGGGAGCGGGTGGGCCAGGCGGTGTACGTCTCGGCGACGCCCGGCCCCTACGAATACGAGCACAGCGAGCAGGTCGTGGAGCAGTTGATCCGGCCCACCGGGCTCCTGGAGCCGCAGGTGGAGATCAAGCCCACTCAGGGGCAGATAGATGACCTGATGGAGCAGATACGGGTGCGCGTCCAGCGCGGCGAACGCTGCCTGGTGACCACCCTGACCAAGAGAATGGCGGAGCAGTTGGCGGACTACCTGCGTGAGATGGGAATGAAGACCCACTACCTGCATTCGGAGGTCGATACGCTGGAGCGGGTGGAGATCCTGCGCGACCTGAGACTGGGCGTGTACGATGTGGTGGTGGGAATCAACCTGCTGAGGGAAGGGCTCGACCTGCCCGAAGTGAGCCTGGTGGCCATCCTGGATGCGGACAAAGAGGGATACCTTCGGTCAAGGGACTCGTTGATCCAGACGATGGGGCGGGCCGCCCGCCATGTGGACGGGCACGTCATCATGTATGCTGACGTCGTCACCGGTTCCATGAAGGCGGCCGTCGAGGAGGTGGTGCGGCGACGGAGTATACAGGTGGCATACAACGAGGCTCACGGGATAACACCACAGGGCATAAAAAAGGCCATAAAGGACATAACTGACAGAGTAAGGGTTGTGGCGGAGAGTCGCACACCTTATACTGTTACTCCTCTTGCGAGAGACGAGATGCTGCGGCTTATAAAGGACCTGGAGTCACAGATGAGGACAGCGGCCAAGAATCTCGAGTTCGAGAAGGCGGCCCTGTTCAGGGACCGCATCATCGAACTGAGAAAGGAGATGCACTGATGAGCACGACGGTCCAGGATTTCAGAGAGCGCATGGAGGACAAACAGAGCGTGTACAAGACTGAAGTCCTTGGCATCAAGCAGATGGGGCCGGGGCGAAACGGCTATCACCCGCACATTCTTCCCGAGGACTCGTGGTCCCTGAATCTCTGGAAGGACGTATCGTATGACGTGATACAGTGGTTCGCCCAGTCGGAAATCAACTGGCATGCGCACAAGCACAACATGCTGAGCTCACAGGTAATGTGTGTCAACATCTTCTATCCGCTCAAGCGGCGGCTCGACCTGCTGAAGCCGTGGCTGACACGTCGTTTCGACGTGAAGAACGTGATTGACCTCGATTTCGAGTACGTCGGGTCCGACGACTTCTTCAACGAGGGGGGTGGCCGGGGATGGAAAAGAACCAGTTCCGACGTGGCCATCACCTGGGAGGACAAAGACAAGAGGAGGAACATGCTCCTCATTGAGTTCAAGTTCACGGAACGCAGCTTTGGGGAGTGCAGGCAGGACAAGAACCCCGAGCGGAGGCGGTGCCTGTCATCAAGGGCGGTGGTGCGTTCTCCACGGTCGCAGTGCTACAGGGCTCGACGGGGGCGCACCTACTGGAGCTACATCCTGTCGAGTGAAAGCCCGATCCTCACCGACCGGCTGAGGGCGATGCGGTACTGCCCGTTTCGATACGACTTCTATCAGTTGATGCGCAAGCAATTGCTGGCCCACGCCATCGAGACCGATTCCAGGCCCGCGTTCAATGCGGTGGACTTCGGGGTGATGTACCACTCGGACAACGAGGAACTGCTGAGGATGGACCATCCCTTTGCTGGTGAGAGCCACCCGCTGCGGGCATGGGCCAGTATGTTGAAGAACCCGGACACATTCCACTCCTTCACGGTTCAGGACTTTATGCAGAGCATCGACGCCAACCTGCCCGATGACCTGGCTGGCTGGCGCTCTTATCTCAGCGAGAGGTATGGCATTTGATGCCCTGTTGACGTTGGGGGATGCGTCGCAAGCCGTGAACGAAGAGGCGGAGACCAGACAGGAGCGCCGCGAGCGGCGCAAGACCAGGAAGCGGGAGAAGGTGCCTCAGCATGGCAAGAGCCTGTCGCGGGTGTATCGAGACGCCATTCTCAAACGCCTGAAGAAGATAGGCAAGTAGGTCGTGCTACGTTTGGTTCTTGTCCTGCCCCTCGTCCTTGAGCGGCACCTCGTGCGCCCTGGAGGGGAGGTACTCCATGATCCCCTCGACCCTGTCGGCCACATAGTCCTGAATCTGAGCCATGTCTTTCGACAGGGCGGCACTGATGCGTGACGTGTAGCGGCCCATACTCCGGAACTTGTCGTATCGAGCCCTGATGAGACTATCGAGCGACGCGCTGCGCACCTGCACCATCTCGCTCAACAGCACTCTCTTCAGTTGACGCGCCGCCTCATCCGGATCAGTGTGCGCTCCTCCCTTGGGCTCAGCCACTACCACGTCCACCACGCCAAGGTCGAGGCAGTCCTTGGCGGTCAGCCTCAACGCCGGAGCCACTTCGGCTGCCTTGCTCTCGTCGTGGTACAGGAGTGTGGCGGCTCTCTCGGGCGGCATCACCGAGAATATGGCGTTCTCCAGCATCAGGACACGGTCGGCTACCCCGGTGGCCAGCGCCCCCTTGCTGCCCCCTTCGCCGATAATCACGGAGATCGTCGGAGTTCCCAGGTCGGACATTATGGCGAGGCATCGAGCGATGGCGTTGCCCAGTCCCCGCTCTTCTGCGTCGAGTCCCGGATAGGCGCCAGGGGTGTCGATAAAGGTGATGAGGGTAAGGCGGAACTTGGCAGCGAGGAACATCGCCCGCTGAGCCTTGCGAAAGCCCTCCGGATGGGCACGGCCGTGGTTCCTCATCTCGCCGTCGTGACCGCGCTCCTGGGCGATGACTACGACGGCTTCCCCACCGATGTCAGCCAGGCCGCATACGATGGCGGGGTCGTCGCGGAAGTAGCGGTCCCCGTGGAGTTCGATGAAGCTCGAGGCGATGCGGCTCACGTAGTCCAGCGAGGTGGGACGTTCACGGTGACGGGCCAACTGGACGCTCTGCCAGGCCGACTCCCGTTGAGGCACGATGGGAGGGTAGGGGCCGAAGCGACGTGTTATGGCCAGCCGGTACTGGGAGGAGAGGAGGTCGAGCATGGTGGCCAGCAGCCCACGCAGGTTGCTGCGCTCCACCACGCAGTCGACCATGCCGTGCTTCAGGTGTGATTCGGCGGTGTGTGAGTCGCGGGGCAATTCTCTCCCCTCGGTCTCCTCGACCACCTTGATCGGCGCGAAGCCGAGGAGGGCGTGTGGCTCGGCGATGATTATGTCGCCCAGGTTGGCGAAGCTGGCGTACACGTCTCCGGTGGTGGGGTTGGTGAGGACCGATATGAAGGGAAGACGTGCCGAGTGCAGACGCCTGGCGGCCGCTGCTGTCTTCGCCGTCTGCATCAGTGCCAGCACTCCCTCCTGGACCCTCACACCACCGCTGGAGACGACGGCTACAAGGGGCAGCTTCTTCTTCACCGCGTGTTCGAAGGCGAGGGCCACCTTCTCGCCGACGACGCAGCCCATGCTTCCCGCGAGGAAGCTGAAGTCGAGCACCACGATGACGGTGAGCGTGCCCTCGATCTGGCATACTCCGGTGACGACCGCCTCGCGCAGCCCTGTCGCCTTCTGCGCGTCG